>JARRRH010000409.1:0-6432 GCA_037380925.1 Deltaproteobacteria bacterium
AGTTGACACAACATTCACTGTAATCTGCGTTTATTGCCTACACGATCGCAGACCATCGAGCTGGATCTTTTCCGGAATCAGTTCTTGCCATGTCAGACAAGCAAAACAAAAAAATGCGCCCGAAAAAAGGGGAAGCCCGGCTCTCCCAGTCTAGAGAAGAACCGCAAGAGCTTAGGGAAGCCGCGCGCGAGTCTGCGAAGTATATGCAAATCGTAAATAATTCCCCAGATATTATCTATGTCCTAGACCATGAGGGTCGCTTCATTTTTTTGGGAGGGGCTACAAAAAGTCTGACTGGTTACTCCCCTGAAGAGTTGATGGGAAAGCATTTCACTTCGCTTATCTGGCCGGATGATGTTGACAAGGCGAGATGGCACTTCAATGAGCGAAGGACAGGAACGCGAGCAACAAAAGGACATCAAATTCGGCTGGTGACAAAAAAAGGAAAAAGGAGAGATTTTGACGTCCGCTCCCTCCCTGTGCAGCTTGATGCATTCGGCATGTGGGACAATGCTGTTTCCTCGGAGAATAAGAAATTCTATGGCACATACGGAGTCGCAAGAGACATCACCGCCCGGGTGGAACGAGAGGAAAACCTAAAGGCTCTGTATAAGCGACTCTCCACGGAACACGGCCAGAGAAGGGCCCTGTCAAAGCTCATACTTGATCTACTTGAGGAGGAAAGGGATAAGATAGCGGTACATGCGGAACAAAGCCACTACAGAGGTTTCGGAGTCCTCGTTCGGGGCGGCAGAAAAGAAGCTGGCCCAGGTGCTTGGAGACCTCCGGCACGTCATATACGGGTTAAAACCTGTCACGCTGGACTCCATGGGGCTCATCCCTTCACTTCGCGCGTTTTTCGAAGAAATTGAGAACCATTATGGAATCAGAATTCAGTTTTTCACCTCTAAGCTTCCACAGCGTCTCGATCCGGCCAAAGAGCTGGCAATCTTCCGTATCGCTCAAGAAGCCCTGGCTAATGTTGTCAAGCATGCCGGAGCCAGCGAGGTCCATGTAAACCTGGCCAGGAGAGATAAAACGCTTTCCCTCAGCGTGGAAGACAACGGGGCCGGGTTCAATGTGAAGGCGAAAAAACGGGCAAAGACTCAGGCTCCTTTTGGCCTGCTCATCATGGAAGAAAGAATCACCCAGCTTGACGGAGTACTCACGATTGACTCCTCCAAGGGTCATGGGACTCACTTGCTGGCCGAGATCCCTCTGTAACAACCCAAGTGTTTTTAGCACGCTGGCGTAAGTTCCACGAGGTGACAACCTCAAACAACGTTGTTTTCTGTGCCTCCAATGGACGGTCCTACGCGGTGAAGCCTAAGAGAGAGAGAACCAGAGTTCTTGTAGCAGATGACCATCGGGTTATTGTAAGTGGAATCAAATCCACGCTGCAAGATCATCCGGAATTCGAGGTCGTGGGAGAGGCATACGATGGCCGCCAAGCAGTGGAGCTTATACAGTCCTTGAAACCGGAAATTGTCATAATGGATATCAGCATGCCCGAACTGAATGGACTGGATGCCACCCTGGAGATAAAAAAATTCTATCCTGAAGCTAAGATTATTATCTTCACGATGTATTGTAACAGTCGTGTGAAGAAGCTTTTCAGTGCCGGAATATCAGGGTACGTCATGAAGGACGAACCGCTTTCGAATCTCATCCTGGCTCTTGAATCGGTTAAAGCCGGCGGGACTTACTTTAGCAAGACTGCGCAGGCCGTAATTCAAACCCAGATGGAGAAATCTGCTGAGACAGAGAAGGATCCATTTGAAAAATTAAGCATGCGCGAGCGCCAAGTCTTTCAGCTCTTGGCTGAGGGAACACCGGTCAAACGCATAGCTGAAAAGCTGGATATCAGTCCCAAGACTGTGGAGTCGCATAAATACAACATCATGGAAAAACTGAATGTAAATTCGGTAGCCGGATTAACCAAAATTGCCTTCAAGAAAAACCTGATCAAATTATAGTTTAGGCAGCACAGTCCAAGGCCTGACTTGCATAGTTGCGATCTTCAAGATTGGTGATAATCTGTTTTTCACCGCAGAGCGGACATGATGCGTTTTTCTTCAGCGTAAACACATTGAACTTGGAATCAAGGGCGTCGTAAATGAGAAAACGGCCTATAAGAGGGATTCCCTTTCCTAATACAAGCTTAATAGCCTCAGTGGCCTGAATCAGACCGATCTGCCCGGGCACAACTCCCAGGACACCGACCTCGCTTCAGGTAGGCACAAGATCTTCTCTCGGTGGGGAAGGCATCATGCATCGCAGACAAGGGCTGCCACCCTTTGGATAGAAAACGCTCGCCTGCCCGTGGAACTGTACTGCTGCGCCGAAGATGTAAGGCTTGCCTGCAAAAAAAGAGGCATCATTGAGAAGGTATTTTGTCGGGAAGTTATCCGAGCCATCAAGGATAATATCAAATTCACGGATGATCGCGAGAGCGTTTTGAGGCGAAAGCCTTTCCTTGAAAGAAACTACTTCAACTTCGGGATTCAAGCGATTCAATGTCCTTTGCGCGGATTCAACTTTCGGCTGTCCCACATCGCCATAATCATGCAAAATTTGGCGGTTAAGATTTGTCTTGTCGACGCGGTCGAAGTCTACGATACCGAGGGTCCCCACGCCTGAAGCGGCAAGGTACATGGCAGCCGGGCTGCCCAGGCCCCCGGCCCCGACCAAAAGCACCTTTGCGTCGATCAACTTCCTTTGACCCTCAATCCCCACCTCTCTGAGGATAACCTGCCTGCTGTAATGATTGAGTTGGTCCAATGTCAACAGGTCACTGGTTACCACCTCGTATCCAGCCTCTTTCCATGCGTTTATCCCACCGGCCAGGGTGCGAACGTCATGGTAACCCATTTCCTTGAGAGTCTGGGCGGTCAAAAGGGAGCGGACGCCTGATCCACAATAGAGCACCACCGGAGCTTTCCTGTCAGGAAGGAGATGCTTTGCTTGCATTTCCAGTTCATCCCCTCGAATAAAGACCGAGCCCTTGATATATCCCAGGGACAGTTCCTCAGGTTCTCTTATATCTACGAACGTAGTGTTCCCACCAAGTTTGAAAAACCGGTAGGCTTCATCGACCGCCATTTCTTGAACCCGGAATCTGGCTTGCTCCAAAATGTTTTGGAGAGTCTTGTCATGCACGGCAATCACCTCCATAGAAACTACTTCTGCCGTCCTTGGTCAAATGCATGGTCTCGTAACCGACCACATTGTCTGGATGTATTACGCGGTCCAATTTGTAAACGCCGGGGGTGGGTGTACACGTTCACTTGGGCTATCTGAACAGCCAGGGAGGTGGGAGCCGAGATTGTAGCAACCAGAGGAATTTTCAAGCGTATGGCTTTGACGGCCATTTCATAACTGGCCCGGCCCGATGTGACAAGTAATTTGTTCTCCAGCGGGATCTTATGTAGGACGCAATAACCCAGCACTTTGTCTACAGCATTATGTCTCCCAATGTCCTCAGCCGTATGTACCGGCGTACCGTCAATTTCAAAAAGAGCAGCCGAATGGGTGCCGCCTACTTCTCCGTGTACGGTCTGCAAGTCACGCATGATCTTGCCCAGCCCCAGAAGACGCGAGCTGTCCACAGAGCGGTTGCTAGAAAGGAATGGCAGATTGTCGCTTAGCACGGACACATCGGCTCCACCACAGCCTGAGCGAATAAGGCGCACCGTGTCTGAGGATTTCGGAGGCAGAAAACCCTGATGGGCCACATGCAACTCAACCCTGTTCCGTGAGTAAGGGGGATCCTCAGAGACAACTTCGTCAGGAGAGGGTTCGCCAAGGCCGCAATGATGGATGAGCAAAATATCCTCCGCCTGACGCAGGTAGCCCTCGCTCAGACAAAATCCGGCAGCCAGTTCCTTTTCCTCCCCCGGCATGCGCATGAGAACGGCAAGGCGTTGTCCGTTGACAACGATCTCCAGCGGTTCTTCAAAAAGGACGAGATCCTCCAGCACCTCTTCCTTGCCTGATCGAACCCGCTGAATGGTCCAGGTCAGGCTTGGGTTGCGCAGTTGTTTAGAATCAGGCTGAGATTCAGGATATGGCGTCATCGCGGTCATCTCATTGGTAGGAAGAACGCTTCCCAGAGTAGGATGTGTTTTCATTCAAAGATCGCGACGGGCGTTCGGAAATATTCGAGCAAGTCGGCTTAATGTCACAAGATCTGCACGCACCCGCGCACGACTGACTTTTCCAGACTCTAAAGTAAGTCCGAGCAACATATGCGGCAGCCAGGGCAACGATTACTATGACCAGTAAAATATCCATGTATACTCGAACACCGTCTCATCGTTTGAACTATCACAGTTTCCTGTGGTTTTCCTGTTTCGGCCCTCCACCTGAGTCTCCAGGAAAATGTGTGTTGCAAGCCCTTCAGCACCGGGAAAGTACACCGTAGGCGTTGATTTTAAAATACCACATTGTGGTACAAAGTCAAGTGCTTTTTTTAGAATAATGCTTGATGGGCCCACCTTTTATCGCAGGCATTGCCTATCTGATCTCCGAAGAGAGGTTTGCAATGCGGTCCAGGATGAGCACCTTTTCAAATAAAGCAGGGTGAAGATTTGCCGAGGTCTTCCATAAGGGTGGTGAAAAGGGTTTTAGAAGGGTCTACATTGTGCTATGAGAGACCGGATAAGGAGGGATCTACAGTTGAAGAAAGAGGACTTTTCCAAGATTCGAAGCCATTTGGGCAAGACCCAGAAACAAATGGCGCAACGGCTGGGAACTTCGCTTAAAGCTGTGCAGAGCTTTGAACAGGGCTGGAGAAAAATTCCCGTATATATCGAACGGCAGATGTTGTTTCTTCTTGCTCACAACGACCCGCCGGGTGGAACGAAGGGCCGCTGCTGGAACATACGAAAGTGTCCTTCTGAGAAGAGACGCCGGTGCCCGGCCTGGGAATTTCAACTCGGGCATCTCTGCTGGTTCATCAATGGAACTATCTGTGAGGGAGAGGCGCAGGAGAGCTGGGAAAAGAAGATGAAGCGCTGTCGAAAATGCCGGGTATTCCAGTCCATGCTTCCTATGGCCTGAGCCGGGGTTCTCTGAAAAACTCGAACCCCAGGATACTCAAATGATCTCTCCCAGCCATGGACAAATCCAGCTAAATTTTCCTTCCAAGTGACATATTAGCCATCATCTTAAATGTTTCCCAAGGCCCGAGCCTCTCCATCATGATCTTTTTGTACAGAGCATCATGGTCCTTCGGTGGCACGGTTTCCTTATCTTTTTTCCTTAATTGGAGTGCATTCTGCTCGCAGGTCGTCACGCAGAGGCCGCAGCCAATACACCGATCCTGGTCGACAGTGGCAACATTATCCACCAGAGATACGGCTTCCATTTGACACCTTTGCACGCATGTTTCGCAGCCAATGCACAAACTGGGATCCACTTGGGCGAAGAAATTTGTATGGAAGTAATCCGATGGACGCGGGAATTTCTTTACGCTGGTCAATACACCGCAACAACACCCGCAACAACAGCAAATAAACAGAGGGCTCCTGTTGTTCTCCGGTTGAAGAACCATACCGACCTCTTCCGCTCTATCCAACAGTTTTAGGGTTTCCTCTTTGGCGATAGCACGGCCTATACCATTGTTGATACATAACTCTGCGATTTCATTGATGGTTATACACGTCTCTCGAATATCGGTTAGCTTACAGGGCTCCCCAAGCAAATCCTTGCCCTGCCTACAAATGCAATTGAGCACTGCAAAAGGACCGGTGGAATTTATGATCAGTTGTTTAGCGTCATCGTAGTTTCCTACATGGTGCTCCGGGGTCAGACTCTGATTTATGGGTATGGTGCGCATTTGCGATGTTTTTTTGCTATGAAACTCCTTGGCAAATGCCTCGTCCATGTATTGATAAACATCTCGAGTGAATTCAGCAGTGAGCCTGTCAACCTGAAATTCGAACATGCCTACGGCCAGTTGTGCCTTGCTGTAATATTTCCCTTTGCGTCCTTTTGCCAGGATTTTGCCGCCCATGATAGCCCCTTTTTCAACTAGGCGGTCAAGGACTTCTTCCAATTCTTTAATAGATAGCCCGCTCTTTTCCGCTCGCCTGTGAATGCGCTCCAGAGATTCAGGTACCGCACTAAGATGGAGTGCGATCCTTGCCTCTTCGGGTGTGAAAAGATGCTTCAGAATCCGCAGCTCTACACCCGACTTTGTTTCCGGAAAACCAACAGGCATTTTATCTAGGTGTTTTTGCAACTGCCGATAAACATCAATTTCGCCGTCCATTGAACTCCCCCTAATGTTTGCGCTTACTTACAAAATATTATTGGAAGGAACAGGTTAGCAACTACTCTTGACACCCGCGGCTTTCCGTCCCCATCTTACGACGGGTTTGGCTTTCCAGCATGGACTTTAAGACCTCCCGACAGAACGGAAAGCGCCCC
>JARRRH010000410.1:0-5491 GCA_037380925.1 Deltaproteobacteria bacterium
GCGCAATGTCCTCCCGGATTTTGGGGGTAAAGATGTGAAGAAAATCGGATGGGACGTTCTGGCCGTATTCCCTTAGCGTAACGTCGGTGACGATGACCCTGTTTTCGCCCCTTTCCTTTCCCACCACGGTTCCTTGTCAGATTTTTATGGTGGCTCCAAGTCCCTTCATGGTGGATTGAAGCGACGCCAGATCCTCAATGTTGAGTGTCGGAACCGCCTTATCAATGTCTTTGATCATGTTTGACAAGACCTTCTTAGGGCCGATCTCGATGAACAGGTCGGCCCCGTTATCGATCATCTTTTCCACGGATCGCCGCCAATCCACACGGGTAAAGATTTGTTCGTAGAGCTCGTCTTTGATGTGATTCGGATCCACGATAGCCTCGGAGGTGACATTGGCGATGACCGGCTTAAGGGCGATGCCCATGTGGCTGCTGTAAAGCTCTCCCTTAAACTTGTCGGCGGCAGGTTTCATAAGCGGGGTATGAAAAGGGCCTTCCACTTTCAGGTGGGTGGCAATCATCCCTTCCTTTTTTAATCGTTTGGCCATATTGTCCAGGTTTCTCTTGAATCCCCCCACAACAATTTGGCTTTTGGTGTTCACCAATGTCACGTAGACCTGGGCCTCTTTACACAATTTGTCGATTTCTTTGTAGGGGAGTGATTTGCCCCTGTTGACAATGGCCATAAGTCCCGCGTCCGGGTAATGGTGGCTGAATTCGGTGATAAAGGCTGCACGTTTGTTGACGAGGTCAACGCAGGTGTTGAAATCTAAAGCTTTTGAAGCCAGAAGTGCGGTATATTCTCCAAGGCTGTGGCCCGCCAGGAAGTAAACATTGAGATTGACGCTGTATCTTCGGCAGAATTCCTCGAAGACCTTGTAACATGCGTGGCTCGCTACCAGGACCGCAGGCTGGGTGAAAATCGTTTTGTCTAGATCCGCCCTGTGCATGAACTTGGTACCCAGCGCGGGTTTTCTAAAAGATTTCTCAGCCACATCATAGCCGAGCACCGCGCTTGCTTGGGTATAGATGTCTTTGGCAAACTTGAATTTGTCGTAGAATTCTTTCCCCATGCCCACGTATTGGGAACCCTGTCCTGGGAAAATCAGGGCAATTTTGTTGTATTTCATGATCTAACTCCTAAATAGGGACAGCTCCAGCCCTTATGCGATGAGACTGTCAGGGCCTGCTTACACGGTTGATGAGACGACAGGAGAGGGGCTGGGCCATTTTTTATTAATCAACGGGCTTGGCTTCATCAATAAGCATGATGGGGATATCATCCTTTATCTCATAGAGAAGCTTGCACTTGTCGCAGATCAACCCGTCCCCGGCATGATTCAGATGAATATCCCCTTTGCATTTGGGGCATGCGAGTATATCGAGCAATTCCTTGCTAATGGCCATCGCCGGTCTCCTTTGTGAAAAACGCCTGCATTTTGGATCCTGAAAAAGGACAGGTTTATAAGGTTTAACCTGTATCACCGGCCGGTTTGCCCGGTTTCCCTGTTACACAAAACAACTATTTTATCAAGAACAAGCCCCGAATGTCCACTCCCTCGACATAGAACCCGCGGGTAACCCTCTTTTTATGCGGTCTGGGCCGAAGCACCGAGAGGGACTGAAAGCCTTTGAGCTCAGGCCGTTCTTTTCCCCAATACCCACTGAACCGCCCCCAGCAGATTCTGGGCGATGTGAGCGGGGCGGGCGGCCTGGTGAGGCAGAGCGTAGTCGATTTCTCCGAGTCCATAGCCCGTCTTGACCAGAATGCCTCTCAGTCCGGCCCGATGGGCCATTTGCATGTCGGTGTGGCGGTCCCCAACAACATAAGAATTTGCCAGGTCGATGTCAAAAGATTCACGCGCCTGATCGATGAGCCCTGTTTCAGGCTTTCTGCAATGGCAGGCTTGGGCATATTTCGGCACAGTACCCCAGGGATGATGGGGACAGAAGAAAATGGCGTCAAGGGCAGCCCCTTCCTTTTTGAGAATCGTTTTCAGATGGGCGTTGAGTTCGTAAACGAGCTCAATGGGATGGTACCCTTTGGCTACGCCGGACTGGTTCGAAACCACGATGGCCAGGAACTGATTTTCATTCAGTAACCGCACGGCTTCGGGAGCGCCTGGAAGGACAATAAAACGGCTTATGTGGTTGATATAGCCCATTTGCTCGTTGATGGTGCCGTCACGATCCATAAAAAGGGCTGGCTTTTTCATCTTTCCCTCCGGTAGTTGTACTGGGGAAACGGAGTGTTAGAGTACTCACGCAAAGAAAAAGAACCGCTGTGTTAACACCCGTTATTCCAATATTCCTTTATCAACACGAAGCTAGAGATCGAAACAAAAAAATTTGCAATTAGGCATCATCAAAAACCTGTTTATTCAACAGGGTGAAGATTTCCTTTGGCATTTGAGCTTTGACATTTGACATTTTCAATCTGCATCACGGCCACCTACTTTGCCTACACTTCTTCAAGCCCGTTATGCCAATATTGCTTTGATTTATTAATCCAAGACGGCTCACGCCACCATCCTCTTCAGACTCTCCATCTCGGCCCAAACCTCCTGCGGCTCAATGGCCAAAAGGCACGGGTAACCGAAGTCGCACTGAGGCTTGAGGCAGGGGGAACAATCCATGGGGTGCCTCACAATCCTGGTGTATTCCCCTCTGGGACCTGTCGCCACGGGATCCGTGGATCCGAAGATCGCGACGGTGGGCACATTCAAGGCTCCCGCCACGTGCATGAGCCCGGAGTCGTTGCACACGAAAAAGCGGCATCGTTCGATTAATGCCATGACCTCGCCTAGGGTTGTGATCCCGCAGAGATTCAGGGATTGTTGCTTCATGGTCCCGGCCAAGGCCTGGCACAGCTCATCCTCCGCTCGGCTCCCCACAACAAGGGCTTTGATGTTCCACCGGTCAACTGCCCAGTCTCCTATGGCTGCGAAACGTTCTACAGGCCACCGTTTGGCCGGACCATACACGGCGCCCGGGCTCAGTCCCAGAAGGTGATCTCCCTGGTTTATGCCCTTCTCACTGAGGAGCGCACCAACAGACTGCCTGTCCTTTTCAGAAACAAAGACGCGGGGTTCCGTGGTGGGCGCAGCCCAGTCCATGGCCTTCAGAATGGCTAGATAGTACTCCACTTGGTGGCTGCTCAGCACCTCCTCACTCCGTTTCACGGCGTGTGTCAGAAGAAGGCTTCGGCCGTCCGTGTTATAGCCAACCCTGAGCCTGGCCCGGCCGAGATAGGCCAGAAGGGCTGCCTCGAAAGCATTCTGAAACAAAATAGCGAGGTCGAACTGGTGTCGGCGGATTGCCTTCGCCACTCTAAGGATTTCGAGAACATCACGCGGATACCCTTTGTCTTTGTTCAAGAGCATAACATGATCAACTGCCGGATGGTTTTCAAAGAGGGATACAACCCAGGGACGAGCGAGCACGTGGATGGTGCCGGACGGAAAATTGTGCCTTACTGCCTCCAGGGCGGGCATGGACATCACCACATCACCAACCCAGTTCGTGGCCCGGATGAGGATGCGGCGGACTGTGGATTTGTCGACGGGCAATTTTCCTGAAACCTTCATCTCTTCGAACACCCAGTCATTGCACCAAGAAAACCTCGATCACGAAAACACGAAACATGGAAAACACGAAAAACTCTATTCACCGCTTTTTTGTCTCTGGCAAAACAGACACGCCTAACTTGGCTCGCAGCTCTCAGCTTTATACCTGAATTTTGCATCTAAACGTTACTTTTGAGGTTGCTGTTTCAGCTGTTTTTCCCTTTTCCGTGCAAGAAATTTTTTGCTCATGAAAAGTTGACTGAAAATCTGCAGGGCCACAAGGAGCTTTGTATCCAGGGACGGGCCTTTGTCCTGGCACTGTCGAGGAATCTCAGGAACCTTTGCATTGAGGGTGTTCTGGTATCGTAGCTGGAGAACTTCACTTTTTCACGATTGTCATGGAATGTGAGCTTCGCGGCGATCAGTAAGAGCTTCAGTCTTGCGATCCGGATCGTGTTGTCCTGAATGCCTTCGAGCAGATTGGGTTCCTCTGTGGCCGGGTCCTTGGCGCTCCTTTGAGCCAGTATCTTGTAATATCGCCAGAGGTTATAGGCCAGAATCACAATCTGAAAGTAAGCGGAGTTGTTTTTGAATTTGGCAGAGGGGATCGCCTCCAAGCCTTCGCGCTTGGCCTCCCCAATCAGGTTTTCCACATCAGCCCTTTTGTCGTATTGGGCAATAACCTTGTGAGGTTTTCCCTTTAGGTCGGTACAGAAAATGCGGTAAGTGTATCGATCTTCCTCGAAGAGTTCCCCTTGAAGGGGTTGCGTAGGAGATGAGCTTTGTTCCTTGGGAATACGCATCGCCACAAACCGGCATGGAACCTTCCACCCGATAGGCTGGTACACACAGCTATTGTACTGGATGGGGTTGCGCCGCCTAGGTTGGTACCAGTTTACAGGGTCAAAAGTGGGCTTAGCCCCTTTATTGGCAATAATGAACTGGAAGCCGGCTTCGGTGGCTGCAAGAACACTTTGCCAACAAAAAAACTCTCCATCAGCTCGCAGAAGAACCTTCTTTACACACCCGGGCAAATGGTCTTTGATTTGGCGGATGAAAACAGCGCATTCCCCTCCGTCCAGAACATCTCCCTTCCTGAGTTTGCCCAAAAGACACTCCCTGGTTTCATCGATAAAGCCCAGCACAGGGCGGTATGCCTTCTTTCCCCGATGAGCGGTATTGTATCCCACGCGGCCCCCTTGCTGATTGCCATAAACGGTCTCCGCAGTGGTATCGATACTCAGATGGATTCTCCGATACTTCAGTCCACACAGGTGCCAGGCTCGTTCCCGCAATGCACTGCTCACCTTGAGAATCGATTTGGCCTGATTGATACTAAGACTGTCCACGTATCTCCAGAAGGTGCTGGCAGCCGGCAGACGGGGCAGTTGGAAAAAGCCACAAACCATCGCGTCCAAGCGGATATAGACAAAATGCCACAAGCGATTGAAGCCGATAAAAAGCAACATCAAAATCCCAACAACCATGCGGTAGTGACCCAGCTTGGGTTCTCGGCCTGGTTCCCGGTACACATGATTGAAAACCTCTTCGAACCTCAGCAGATCCAAAAACTTGATCAAACCCAAAAGACCTCCAAAGGGGCTCAGCCGCTCTGTGCAGGTGTCGCAGGGCGTAGAAGCGGTGATTTTTCTGGGGATGGAAGAGCCATCGTAAAAGCCTTTACTGGCGCAATCCTGCGTGATAGTCTTAGAGTGCTTTTTAACCATCTGGGTTACCTCCTATTTTATGGGATGGGTTTTGGGAACCCCAATCATAATAGGAAATCCAGATGGTTTTCTATTTTTTATTTACCCCTCGGTGCAAGATCGAGGTACATAATTGTTATGGAGGCAGTTCGTGTTAGTTGACGCCCGTTCATTGGAACAGAATAAAATGATAGAGGCAGACGTATGTATCGTTGGA
>JARRRH010000411.1:0-4746 GCA_037380925.1 Deltaproteobacteria bacterium
TCTGCCCCCTCCGCATTCCCTTCGACAAGCTCAGGGCTGCGGTTTCCCCCAGAGATAAGTCACGAAAAGACGGCGCCCTCTCACCAGTCACTTCAGAAAAGGCTTCCTCCCTGAGCCCCGTAGGCCACCTGATGCCTCCCACTCTGCGAGAGGAGGCTCACCCTTGCGTTATCCCTTGCGCCTTACGCCTTGACAGGGCCTGCTTTTTTAAATATTTTGGCCCCTATTTCCTTACAAAAAACAAACAACGGAGGTGGAGGGGATAGAACCATGAACATTCTCATTTTCGGCCCCAACGGGAGCGGCAAGGGTACGCAGGGTGCTGTTGTCAAAGAGAAGTACCACATCCCTCACATTGAAACCGGCGTGATCTTCAGAGACAACATATCGCGGGGAACGGAACTCGGTAAGCAGGCCAAAGGCTACATTGACCGGGGAGAACTCGTTCCCGACAGCATCACCATCCCCATGATCCTGGATCGCCTCAAGGAGGACGATTGCGAGGAAGGCTGGCTCTTGGACGGTTTCCCGAGGAACCTGGCTCAGGCCGAAGCTTTGGACAAGGGCCTGAAAGAAGAAAACATGGATTTGGACACGGTCATTGAGATTGTTTTGGACAGGCAGACAGCGAAGAACCGGATTATGGGACGGAGGCTGTGCGTTAATGACAATAACCATCCCAACAACATCTACATTGATGCCATAAAGCCCAACGGTGACAAGTGCCGGGTGTGCGGCGGGGATCTCAAAACCCGATCGGACGACCAGGATGAGGAAGCCATTGATAAGCGTCACAACATTTATTACGATGACAAGAAAGGCACCATGGCGGCCATCAACTATTTCAAGGCCCTCTCTACAAAAAGCAAGGGTGTCCCTAAAATCATCGAGGTGAACGGCAAGCCGGGAGTCAAGGAGGTTTCCGGTGAACTGTTGAGCAAACTCGGGTAGTGCCTCGTTCCATACATAACCGCGTCATTTCGAAGGAGCGAAGTGACTGAGAAATCTTATAACACCGGCACTTTAAAAGATCTCTCCCTGCGGTCGAGATGACTGCGGCGTAAGGCACAAGGCAAAGAAAATAAATAGGGTTGAGGCATGCTCATCGAGCTTCGCATGGAGAACGCACACCCGAAAAGGGCCATTTTTGGATGCAAATAGGGAAGGTTCGTGAAGCACGAAGACTGGATTAGAAAAGAGCTGGGAGTTTTGAGCAGATCCCTGGGTTTCAGATACACGCCTCAAGAAGAAATCGAGGGCCGTCTAGGAAGGCTTCGCGCGACCATGGAGGAAAAAGGCATCGAAGCCTTTCTCGTGGTGCAGAAGATGGGCTATTTCTATCTTTCCGGAACCGCTCAGGACGCACTCCTTCTTGTTTCCCTGGGAGACGACCCTCTCCTCATGGTGAAGCGGGAACTTGAAAGGGCGCGGGTAGAGTCCCCGCTGAAAGCTGTTGTTGCCATACAGTCCATCCGTGAGCTTCCAGACCTCATCCGGGCTCACCGGGGAACGCTTCCAAAGATTCTGGGTCTTGAGTTGGATGTCCTTCCCGCCAAAGACTACTTTCGATACAAAACCCTCTTTGAAGGCACCCGGCTCGTGGACGGTTCATCCATCATAAGAGACGTGCGCAAAATTAAATCTCCATTTGAGATTGATCTCATGAGAAAGGCCGGTGAGATCGGCGAGAGGGTCTACAACAGGGCCGGAGAGTTCCTCAGGGAAGGCATGACGGAAATAGAGTTCGCGGGACTCATGGAGGCTGACGCAAAAGCACTTGGCCATGAGGGTCTCATACGGGTGAGATCCTATAACTATGAAGCCTATACATGGCATGTTTTGAGCGGTCCCAACGGGGGTATCGTCAGTCAATCAGACTCGCCCATGGGAGGTCTCGGCCTTTCACCGGCTTTCCCTGTGGGCGCAAGCCTCAGGCCTATGAAAGCCCATGAGCCCATTCTGGTGGACTTCGGCATTTGTTACCAAGGATACCAGGCCGACCAGACCCGCATGTTTTCCATCGGCAGGATGGCGGACAAATTTGTGGACGCCTACCATGCATGCCGAAAGATTCACGACGCTGCCCTGGCTGAGACCCGTCCCGGCGCGGACTGTGAGAAGCTTTTCCTCGACACCCTGGGACTGGCGGAAAAGCTTGGTTACAAGGACAGCTATTTAGGCCCCCCAGGACTCCAGTGCCGATTCATAGGCCACGGCATTGGGTTGGAGCTCAATGAGTTGCCTTTTCTCGCTCAGGGTCAGTCCTATCCCTTGGAAGCCGGCATGACCTTTGCCATAGAGCCGAAAATCGTATTTCCGGGAGAAGGGTCTGTGGGCCTGGAAAACACGGTCCTGGTCACAGAAGACGGTTACGAGTTTCTGACGCCGCTGGCCCAGGAGATATTTGAAACCTAAAGGCCCTAAGAGTCGGGGCATAATAAGGCGCAAGGCCGAGCTTCAACTTCTTGACATGCCTGTCTTATCCATTTACTCTGATATTAACGCCGTAAGAAACTCAGTCCCTTGAGTTCGGTGCCTTTGTTTCGGAGAGCGAGGTCGATATGTGGTTCGTAGTGCTAATGATCCTTTGTGCCGCAGTGATTGCCTATCTCATGCTTCGGCCTAAGGGAAATCAGGCCCTTCCCCACGACACTTACGTCTGCGACGTGTGCGGCCAAAAGGAATGCATTTGCCACAAGGAAGAAGAGATCACGTCGTAAGGGGAGGGAAGGGAGAGCATGCTTGACTATGTTCTTTGGTTTCTCCTCGGTTGCGGCATTCTCTTTGCTATCATTCTGTTATGGTTTGCTGTTCATTACTGGCTGAATCCTTCCCTGGAGAACCCGGACGGTGAGGCGCGCATCACGGGTCGCTGCGGCGACACCATGGAACTCTGTTTGAAGTTCAGATACGACCGGGTTGTGGGAGCATCGCACTGGACCGACGGGTGCGCTTACAGCCTGAACTGTGCCTGGATAGCAGCAGACTTGGCCAAAGGCAAAACCCCGGACGAGATCGCCGACATCGACGCGGACCGCATTCAGTCCTCCATAGGCGGCCTTCCAAGGGACCAGATGCACTGCGCCGAGCTTGCCGCGGAAACGTTGCAGGCAGCGCTGGAAAACTACATGAAACGCCAGCAAAAACAAAAAATCTAACATCAAAAGGCTTGGATGTGCGGTCCCCTTAAAGCCGGCTGAAAAGCCAAGATAGAGGGTGGGCAATGACAAAGTTCAAAATCCAAATGTCAAATAAATGTCAAAGCCCAAAATCCAAAACCTGACTCAATCTCTCGAGCCCAAACCCCGGACTCCAGCTAAGTCACTTTTTCGATTTTGGACTTTGACATTTGTTTGGCATTTGAGCTTTGACATTTGACATTTTTGGAGCCTGTTTTGCACCTGAGGGCTAAGCAAGGATAGTTGAACACGGTTTCAAACCCGTGGCCTTCACAACCTATCTATGTTCCGTACACGGGGTTCTTTTTGCGTGGAAAAACCTTTGGTCTCGATAAAACGATATGAGAAGTCCCCGGACTCTCTCAGAGAACTGGTGGAGCTTTGTGCCGGCTTCGAGTCGCTCAAACCCGGTGACCGCGTATTGATCAAGCCGAACCTGGTTGGCCTGGACGACAAATATCCCATGTCCCTCTATGGCGTTTTTACCACGAGCAGACTCGTTCAAGACATGGTCGTGCTGCTCAAAGACCGGGGTGTGGAGAACATCACCATAGGCGAAGGGTCGACTCGGGGTAAGAAGTTTGGAGTTTCAACCCACGGGATATACGAATTTCTCGGCTATTCCTTACTCAAAGAGCGATACGGCGTTCACTTGGTCGACTTATTTGAAGGGCCTTTTGAAAAGAGTGATTTTGGGGAGTTTCAGTTGGAGATTTCCACGCCTGCGCTTGAGACAGACTTTTTCATCAACATGCCGGCTCTTAAAACCCACAATCAAGCGGTCCTCTCGCTGGGGCTAAAAAACCTCAAAGGATGTCTCTCAATCAAGTCCCGGAAGTTCTGTCACAGCGCCGCGGGCACACTGGACCATCACCTTTCCCTGTTTGTAGAGAAATTGCGCCCAGCACTCACCGTGGTCGATGGGATCTACGGGCTTGAAAAGGGCCCTTTTTTCATAGGCAAAGCCGTTCGAATGGACGCCCTTGTGGCATCAAAAGACCCGCTGGCCGCAGACGTTATAGGCGCTGCCCTCACAGGCATCGACGCTCGGAAAGTTCCTCACCTTAAAGAATACGCCGATCGTCACGGTCGTTCCCTCAGCCTTGAACGCTTCGACGTGCAGGGCACGCCCCTCTCGGAACTCAAACATCCCCTTAAATGGGAACATACGTGGCGGGAAGATAACACAGGCCCTCGTGCCTGGGATCGCTTCGGAATCCAGGGAGTTTCACTGCCCAAATATGACAAAACCCTGTGTACAGGATGCTCCAGTCTTTACAGCACCCTCTTGTTCATGATCACATCCAGTTTCGAAGGCAAACCCTTTAATGAGATCGAGGTTCTCACCGGCAAATCCGTCAAGCCCTCCGGCAAAGCTAACAAAACAGTGCTCTTTGGGAACTGCATGATAAAAGCGAACAGAAAGGAGCCGGGGGTCAGGGAAGCCGTTTTACTTAAAGGGTGTCCCCCGTCCATTGAAGACATTCAAAAAGCTTTGCAGGCGTGCGGTATTAAGGCCAGCATGGAGGCTTACAGGATGCTCCGGGAATCCCTCATGGACCGGTAC
>JARRRH010000412.1:0-3293 GCA_037380925.1 Deltaproteobacteria bacterium
ATACGAGAAGAACTCCGGCTCGGAAAACCGCCGAGAGCAGCGATTGAAACCGGATACGGCAAGGCCCTCGTTACCATTTTAGACGCCAATGTAACCACCTTCATTGCTGCTCTGGTGCTCTTTCAGTTCGGTACCGGGCCTGTGAAGGGCTTTGCAGTGACCCTGAGTATCGGCATTGTGGCCAGTTTTGTCACCGCTGTTTTTGTGACCCGAATCATTTTCGACTATTTCTATGTTATCCGAAGATGGCGGAAGGTGAGTATTTAGAAAATGGAGCAAGGCAAAAGGCCCAAGGCGCAGGCCGCAAAGTGTAGCATTCCTTTTGCCTTACGCCTTGTGCCTTACGCCACCTTTAATATGGAGTTGGTATGGAATTCATCAAACCGGGAGTCAACATCAATTTCATCGGCAGAAGGAAAATCGCCTTTCTACTTTCCGGAGCCTTGATTGTTGCCACCTTTCTTCTGCTTGTTTACCGGGGCGGACCGAATTATGGCGTGGACTTCACCGGCGGTGTTGTGATCCAAATCAAGTTGGAGCAAGAGCGGACGCCCTCCGAAATCCGAGACGCGCTCAGGCCGGTTAACCTGCAAAACAGCATCATACAGGAATTCGGCGGGCAGGGGGAATATGAGTATCTCATCCGGGTCAGAAGAACGGACATCGAGCTGTCGGGCTTGGACGAAAAAGTCAAGAGCGCACTCTCGGACCGATTGGGGCAGCCCGTTGAGATCAGGCGGGTGGAGATGGTCGGCCCCAAAGTAGGCGAAGACCTTCGCCAGAAAGCGCTGTTCGCCATCTTCTATGCGGTTTTGTTTATCGCGATCTATATTTCAGGGCGATTTGAACATCTCTGGCTGATGAGTATTATCATGGCCGTATCCCTGGTTTTAGCTGTTTATGCAGCCTCCGTGATCGGTGTCGGCGTCACCGTCCTCATTGTGATCGCCCTTCTGATCACCCTGGGTCTGTGCTGGTTTCTGAAATTGAAATACGCCCTCGGGGCGATTATTGCCCTCATCCATGATGTGACAATTACGTTGGGGGCTTTCGCTTTCACCAATAGAGAGATCTCCTTACCCATTATAGCCGCCTTGCTGACCATAGTGGGTTATTCTCTCAACGATACGATCATTGTCTTTGACAGAATCAGAGAAAACCTGGGCCGTTTCAGAAGACGTCGTTTCGAAGAGGTCATGAATGCGAGCATCAATGAGACGCTGAGCAGAACCATTTTAACCTCATCGACCACGCTCATCGTGGTCATATGCCTTTTTGTCATGGGCGGAGCGGTGATTCACGATTTTGCTTTCGCTCTATTGGTTGGCATTGTGGTGGGGACATATTCCTCGATCTTCGTGGCCAGCCCTATTCTCTTGATTTGGGAAGGCCGGTTTTCGGAAAAGGTGAAAACGAAAAAGCGTCTTCGCTAGTATCGCGTTTCTTTTGATCCTTTGGAATAGCGACTTCACCCCTCTCATACCCCTGGCCGCATCTGGCGCCGCCCAAGGCGGGTAAACCTTCTCTTCGGCCTACTTTGTCCCCGCGACTACGAAGGCTGAAAGGGAGAGGGCGGGGTGGGGGTATAGCGGGAAATCATGTGACTGGGGTTTATTAAAAAGACCCGCAATTAAGGTGTAGTTGTTGACGAGCACGAAAAGAAAGAGGCTCCGCAGAAGTCGAACCGCTTTGTGGGTCATTATCACACTGTTGATAGCCGCGTTCTCCGTGGTGTGGTGGTTTTGGCCTGGGTTGCACAACCTGTCGCCGGAATTCCATTTCCTTCTTCTGGAGAAAAACGGCCAGACTTTGAAGATTCTTAACGGCGAAACCCTCCATCTCCACCCCCAGGACCGGCTTAGGATTCTCAAAGTCTCTACCAACATTACATTCAACATAGGTGTTCGCCTCGTCGCGTCGTCGGGCATGGACGTGAACGCCCTCTCCTATGAGACTCTGCCTTTGGCGACCCTGTTTCCAGACAGATCGGTTTTGCATCAGCAAAAATTTAGGATTCAGGTTAAGCAGTACAATGAAAACCTGGGCCATGTGGACGTGGTGGTGGAACCCTACGTAGAGGACTGTCTGGAAAGAGCGGAAAGAACCATTGATCCAGACCGGAAAATCAGGCTTCTCGAGGAGGCACTGGAGTTTGCACCCACAGACACGCAAATCAGGAACCGGCTGCTGGAGGCTTACAAATCCCAGAAAAAATGGTCGAAGGCCGCCAGCATGCTTGAGGCCATGGCCGAGGAAAAACCGGATGATGAGGCACTGCTTGTCGATCTGCTCGATGTGTACGAAGCCATGGGCAACAAAGACGGGCTTATTTCCGTGCTTGAGAGGCTGGCCGACCTGAAACCCAAGGACGCGAATGTCAAACTCCGACTGGCGATGGCCCTTGAAGAGGCCGGCAAACCAAAAGAAGCGGCTCCTCTATATGAGAATGCCGTTAAGATGCTCGAAAAAGAAAAGCGGTTGCCCGTTTACAAGGCCCTGGGATACCTGTACACAGACATGGGACAAACAGAAAAAGCGATTGCCGCTTATCTGAACGCTGTCGAAGTGGACGGAAAAGACGCCAACCTCTACCACAACCTCGCTGTTCTCTACGAAAGAGCGGGCAACAAAGAGAGGGCGGACTTTTTCCTAACCAAAGCGATCAGCCTTCAACCCGAGGACTTGGACAGCCGGCTCGAGCTGGCCGAGAGCCTGACTAAGGCAGGAAAATACCAGGAGGCAGAAAGGCATTTGACTGAAATTCTGCGCAAGAAACCCGATTCCATTAAAGCCATGGTGCTCTTGGTCTCCGTGTTAGAAAAGCAGGGCGATAAGAAACGCCTTTTAGATACCTACAAGAAAATGCTCACCTTTGATCCCAAGAACGAAACCTTGGCGTACAACATCGGGGTCCTTGAGTATGAAGCGGGTCGCTTCAAAGAGAGTGTCTCCTACTTTGAACAGTACCTGAAAGCACACCCCGATGACGCGGAAGTGCACAGCCTCCTGTTTGATACTTTTAAGAAGTTGAAGCAAGAGGATCTGGTGCTCCGTGAGGCACATGCCCTGATCAGGTTGAAACCCAATGAGGTCGGGCCCTATTACACCATCTTTGAGATCTTGAACAAGCGGGGCGACTACCAGACCATGATCAAAGAAATGCAGCAGGGACTTACATCACACCCTGAGAACCCGGACCTCCGCGAATTCCTCATCTTGGCCTATCTGAAGACAGGCAAAGAGAACATCGCCATAGAAGCGATGAAAGATTTCCTTGACGCACAGCCGAAGCA
>JARRRH010000413.1:0-3699 GCA_037380925.1 Deltaproteobacteria bacterium
GCCTTTTCATGGCCTATGAAGCGGAACCGACCCCTTTCTCGCTGCCGCACCCTGGGCTTCGCGACATCATGGAGGAGAGCAGTCAACCTCAGCACGGGTTCCGGTTTCGTCAGGTCAACGGTTTCCATGATGTGTCTGAAAGTGGTAAACCGGTGAAGCTCGTTCTGCCTCTTTCGATATCCCTCCAACAACTCCGGCAAGATCTCTTTGAGCAGACCTGTCCTGACCATGAGGTAGAAGGCCGGAGAAGGCTTTGGACACAACAGGATCTTCATCACCTCCTCCCTGATCCGCTCCACCGCTGTTGCGGAAATCAGACCCGCCATGCGAGACAGCTCCTTCAGCGTGCTTTTTTCAATCTGAAAACCAAGTTCCGCGCTGATCCTCACGGCCCGCAGAAGACGAAGGGGGTCTTCTTGAAACCGGTCTTCCGGATCGCCGACAGCTCTGACCACCTTGCGCTGAATGTCCGACCTGCCGCCCCAAGGATCCAAGACGGTCTCCTTGACCGCATCATAAAATCGCTTGCGGGACGGCGAAGGACCGCATCCCGCACTGCGCCCCCCGCGATGTAGGCCTCATGGCGCGCTCCGTGTAAACGTTCGAGGATTCTGCGGACAAAGGGCGAAATCTCCACCTTCATGGCAATCACGGCGCTCCCTTTTGAATCAATTGTCTGTCTGCCGTCAGCACTTTAATATATCCAATCTTGGCCCAAGTGTTAACATCTTCAGGTACAAAGATCTCAACATTCCTCGGCCTCACCCGGGTTAATGTTGAGGGGAATGGTCATCCCAGGCGAAGACCTTGCTGGTTCTCATAAATCAAGGTTTTACTTTTTTGTCAAAATCGGATAACTTCGTTGCCCTGGGAAACAGGACTACAGGCCAGGCTAAAGGAGGTGACCTCGTGTACGGAAATAACGGCAAGATCCTCAAAGTGGATCTCAGCACGGGCTCCATAGAAGAGGAAAGCTACGACGAGAGGCTGTCCAGGCTTTTCCTGGGAGGAACCCCTTTTGGTTGGATCTTTTTGAGGGCCTTACGGCGCCCTCTGGGAGTTTAGACCGTGACCACTAAATTGATTTCGGGTATCCTTCCAGCCTTGACCACGCCTTTTGAAAACGGCAACCTTTCTCCGGCCTTACTGAAACGAAACATTGAGAAGTACAACAAGGTCAACCTGTCCGGATATCTTGTCGTGGGATCCACAGGCGAAGGCATTCTCATGAACGAAACCGAACGGCTCACAGCCATCGAGACCGTTCGTTCTGCTGCCGGCGGGGAAAAGATCATCGTGGCGGGAACCGGTGCCCAGTCTACCCGGGCCACCGTAGAATTCACGAATCGGGCCGGTGAGGCAGGGGCGCATTACGCCCTAGTGGTCACGCCTTTTTACTTCAAGGCCCAAATGACGGCTGAGAGTCTGGAAACCTATTACCGAAAAGTAGCCGACAAGGCAAAGATCCCTCTCCTCCTTTACAACGTACCCAAATTCACCGGTCTGGAGCTACCCTTGGAAACCGTGGTGGCCCTGGCGAATCACCCCAATATCGCAGGATTAAAAGACTCCTCCGGAAACATCGCTTCCCTCGGCCAAATCTTAAGGGCATGTTCCGCGGATTTCAGTGTGCTGCAGGGATCGGGGTCCGTGCTTTTCCCCTCCCTTGTTCTCGGCGCGAAGGGCGCCATCCTCGCCCTGTCCGATATGGCTCCCGCAGAGACTGTAGAGATTTTTAGATTGTTTCACTCAGGGGAATGGGAAAAAGCCAAAGACATCCAGCGCCGGATTCTTGAAGTAAACCAAAAGATTGTCGGAAGCTACGGCGTTCCCGGAATAAAGCACGCCCTGGATCTCTTGGGCTATTTCGGCGGTGAACCCCGCTCACCCCTCCAACCCGTGAGCAAGGAAACCGAAGAGTCGATCAGAGAACTCCTTACAGATGCCGGCCTGTTGTGAAGACTGCACCTACGAGCCTTATCTTTAAGGTCACTTCATGAATCTTCTGCATTGGACATTGATCGTCCTGAATCTCTTTGTGGTCTTCATTGCAGCCGGGCATGCCCTTTTCTATAAGCGGGATCCGAGGGCCGCCCTGGGTTGGATTGCCGTCTGCGTCATCTTTCCCCTTGCCGGGCCTTTACTGTACTACCTTTTTGGTATCAACCGGGTTCGCACAAAGGCGAAGAAACTGGAAAGGCGCACCCCTTTCCAAATTGACCTTCCCCAAAAGAGAGACGAGAAAAAAAGGCCCTTTGAGGAAATATGGCTTCACCTACCAGAGGAGGCCAGGGAGATTGCCCGTGTCTCGGAGGCTGTGACAAGACGACCTCTGGTGGCTGGAAATAGCGTCCAAATGTTTCACAATGGTGAGCAGGCCTACCCTTCCATGATTGAGGCCATTGAAGAGGCTGAGCGCTTCTTGTACCTCTCCACCTACATTTTTGAAACCAACAACACGGGACGATCCTTTATCGAAGCACTTGGCAGGGCGGTTGAGCGCGGTGTCGATGTCAGAGTCATCATCGACGGTGTTGGTGAACTCTACTCTTCTCCTCGGCCACGAAAACTCATGCGAAAACGCGGCATCAATGTGGCTCGATTTTTGCCGCCCAGGTTGTTCCCTCCTTCGGTGCATATCAATCTTCGCAATCATCGCAAGATCATTGTGGCAGACGGTCAAGTCGCGTTTGCGGGAGGCATGAACATAGGAGATCGTCACCTGGCCGACAACAGCGCTAACAAGGATAGGGTGGTGGATGTCCACTTCCGCGTGACCGGGCCGGTGGTAAGCCAAATGGAAGAGATCTTTCTCCAGGACTGGGCCTTCACGACAGGGCAGCGGGAAAGCCAAACCTCCCCGGCATGCTCCGAGACGGGCAACATGATTTGCCGAGCGATCATGGACGGCCCCAACGAAGACCCCGACAAGCTGGCCATGATCCTTGTCGCTGCTTTCGGCCTGGCCCGCCGCAAAGCCATGGTGATGACACCCTATTTTCTACCTTCCCGTGAGCTCATCGGGGCCATGCAGGCGGCCGCTCTCAGGGGTGTGGAGGTTGTCGTGGTCCTTCCGGCCAAAAACAACCTCCCCTTCGTCCACTGGGCAACGAGAAACATGCTTTGGGAACTCCTGCAGCGGGGTGTGCGGGTTTACTATCAGCCTCCTCCCTTCGTGCACACCAAGCTGTTTGTCATGGACGACTGCTATGCCTTGGTCGGGTCGGCCAACATCGATCCCAGGAGCCTGCGCCTCAACTTTGAATTCGCTCTCGAAATCTTCGAGAATGACTTCTGTGCGATTCTTAGAGCACACTTTGAAAAAACGCTCCGCCACTCCGGGGAGATCACTCTCCAGGAAGTGGACAGCCGCCCGCTGCCGGCCCGAACGCGAGACGCCCTGTCCTGGCTCTTTACTCCGTACCTGTAGCAAAGCTTCGTCTTCTCGGATCTTTTGTACGGTCCTTCAACCAAGATTGTCGATTGACACGGCTGTTGGCGTTCCCTATGATGTGTTGCCGCAAGTGAAGAATCAGAAACCTTCAAAAGTGTTTGCATGGGAAACCATATCCGGAAAGGGCTGGCACCTTTTCTTCTGTTCCGAGGCTCCCGGCCTGGTCTTTTCAGCGACTTATCTGCGAGGGAAACTTGCCCCCTCCGCTGTTCCCGGTCCTCACCAACAGGCGCAGGAGCGGAATT
>JARRRH010000414.1:0-3724 GCA_037380925.1 Deltaproteobacteria bacterium
GATTTGCTGAACAGAGGCCCTGAGAGACTGGCTCTTACCGACTACACCGTTTTGTAAGAAGGAACCAACATCGTCTCTCTGGCTGAGCAGAATCTATAACCCATCCGCATATTGCGTTCAGGACGCGCCTGGAATGAGGAAGGAGGTTGATTTCAGGCTCTTGCGGTTTTGTGAACACCTTTTTTATGGAGGAGGAGAGAATGAGCGCACCTTTGAGATATATAGAGAGGGCCCGTACCTATTTTTCCGAACTGGGTTACACGACCGAATATCGATGGCCACATTTCACTGACGTACCCTTCACAGCTCTCAAAAAGCCGCTATCCGATTGCTGCATCACGATCGTCACTACCAGCTTTGTGGAAGAGAAATCCGAAGAGAATGTTTCTAAGGAAAGTGAAATCGTGCTCGCGGGAGACGTCTATGAAATCGACTCGCGCGTTAAGGCCTGCGACCTGTTTTGCCGCCACGAAGGGTATGATTCGTATGCCACCAACGTGGACGATGTAGACTCTTTCTTACCGGTGTCGAGATTGCACGAATCGGTTGCCGAGGGGCGTATTGGGAGTGTAGCGCCGTTTTTTTTCATCATGGGTTGCGCAAAGGATATTGTCGAGCATTGCGGAGTACCTCGCCTTCTTTTTACCGATTTCCCTCTTGGTAATCCCTGCGGTGAGCCGTTTAAAGCTGAGCAGCAGAAGACTCTTTTATCAATGGCATTGGATTTACTCGAATCCGCCAGAGCGCCGCGAACGACTGTGCAAACCCCGTTCATTTGGCCTCATGGGGACCAGTGGAAAGAAACGTTTATGACCAAGGAACACCCTTTTCTCGATGAAAAGGGGATGCAATTATGGCTTCAGGCGAAAGGCGCCCTCAAAGCGGAAAAGGCGGCAAATAGGTGATTAGATTTTGCTAGAAAGAGCGAGGATGGAAAGCCAAGCGTGGAGGTGCCGATTCAAAAAGGCACACAACCTTTGAGTATTGCAGGCGGCAGGGCGGCATTTGCAGGTTAGGGAAGAGGCGGCATTCTTTCACGGCCGACTTGGCTGCCGAGGCTTCGAGGCATTGAAGGTTCACGAAAAGGGAGAGAAATATGGATCACAAATTGACCCCGCTCAATGAGATGGTCGTCAAGACGTCACGTGATTTCTGTGAACGGGAAGTCCCCAGGATCGACGAATACATGGAAAAAATGGAGCAGTATCCCCCTGATCTGATGAAGAGGTACGCCACTGCCCGGATGCTTGCGATGAACGTCCCTAAAGAGTATGGAGGGGTCGGCACGACCAACCTCAACATCATCCTGATGATCGAGGAATTCGGGAAAACGGCCACGACCTGCTGGCTCCCCCTCGGGATGAACAACAGCGCGCCCGAGACCATTTACCACTGGGGAACCGAGCAGCAGCGGGAGAAATTTCTTCCGCCCATGGGTGACGGCAGGTCCTGGGCCTCCACCGCGTTCACGGAGCCGGGAACCGGGTCTGACCCACGGGCTCTGGCTACCGTGGCCGTGCCGAACGGAAACGATTACATCCTGAATGGGACCAAGCGCTTCGTCAGTATGGGCAGCAAGCCCGGGTACGGCATTTTCTATGCGAAGGACGCTTCGGTCGAGGATACGAAGAGGAACGTCACGGCCTTCATAGTCGACAAGGACTCCCCCGGATATTCCTTCTCGGAGCACTACAAACTGATGGGACTGGATCACGCGGATACCTGCGATGTTTTCCTGAAGGACGTGAGGGTGCCCAAGAGCCAGGTACTCGGCAATAGGGGCGGCGGGGTCGAGATCCTGCTGCGATGGATTGCAGGGGAGAGGATCCAGCAGGCCTCTTATGGAGTCGGACTTGGGGAGGCCGCTCTCAGCGAGTCGCTGAAGTACTGCAAACAGAGAGTGGTCGGAGGAAAACCCCTGGGGGCTATGCAGGGCTTTCAATGGATGCTTGCGGAGATGAAGGCGAACATCGAGGCCTCGAGATGCTATGTGAGAAAGGCGGTCTGCATGCAGGACGAGGGAGAGCCCATCGAGATTGTCTCCGCCGAATTAAAGGTCTTCACGGCCCCGGTGATCCTGGAGGTGGCCAAAACCGCCCTCCAGATACACGGCTCCTATGGGTATTCCAAGGAGTACCGAGTGGAGAAGATCATTCGCGTCGCCGCGGCCGCAGGGGTGATGGCCTCGAGCACCGAGATCAACAAGACCATCGTCGGGAACTCGCTTTTGAGGAGCTAAGGTTGCCGGGCACTGATCCTTTGAAGATCCTGGCCTTTGCGGCATAAGGATAAACACTAGGGGCTCGTGAAAGCTTGGGAGGAAAGATGAACCTTATCGTCTGCATCAAGCAGGTCCCGAATGTCAAGGAAGTCAAATGGGATCCCCAAACCGGGGCGCTGATCAGAAAAGGCGTCCCGGCCATCATTAATCCCGGAGACAGGAGCGCCATCGACACGGCCCTCCGGTTGAAGGAAAGGCATGGTGGAAAAGTCACCGTGCTTTCCATGGGCCCTTCGCAGGTGGAAGAGGCGCTCAGGGAAGCCTTTGCCATGGGTGTCGACGAAGCGGTTCGGCTTACGGACAAGAAGTTTGCGGGCTCCGACACGTGGGCCACCGCATACACCCTCGGCTTGGCCATAGGAAAGATCGCGGAGTGGGATCTGATCCTTTGCGGCAAAGAGGCAATGGACGGGATGACCGCGCAGGTGGGAGCCCAGATCGCCGAGTGTCTCGGCATTCCTCAACTGACCTATGCGATCCATGTGGAAGTGGTCGAGGGCAGGGTCCGGGTGAAGCAGAAATTGGGTGAATTCCACAGACTCCTGGAAGCCCCCTTGCCCGCCCTGATTACCGTGGAAAGGGGAATCAACCAGCCGCGGGTCGCCCCCATGGATTCGGTGATGGAGGCTTACAGCAAGGAGATCGTGCTCTGGAGGGCGGACGATCTCGGTGGGAACCACGAGAACTTCGGTCTGGAGGGTTCGCCAACGAGGCTCCGGAAGATATACACGCCCAAGATGCTAGGCCGCAGGGGTGAAATGATCGAGGGGAAGCCGGAGGAAATCGCATCCCGGCTGCTCGAGAAGCTCAGAGAAAAATGTGTGATATAGCGGGGAGAGGATGAAGGCACCGATCCGCAAAGAGGAGTACCGGGGCGTTTGCGTGTTTGTGGAGCAGATCGAGGGAGTTCCTGTGAGGGTCTCACTCGAATTGCTGGGAAAAGGGGGCCAGCTTGCAGACAAACTGGGCGTGGAGCTGTCTGCAGTGGTGATAGGGGAAAACGTCGGTGCCGCGGCCCGGGAACTCATCTCTTGGGGCGCAGACAAGGTCCTCGTGGCCGATCATCCGATGCTCGGTCCCTATGCCACAGAACCCTATACCGACATCATCTCGGAATGGGTGGGCAGAGACAGACCCGAGATCCTTCTGCTCGGAGCCTCTCCGGTCGGAAGGGACTTGGCCCCTCGATTATCCTTCAGGCTCAACACCGGCTGTACAGCGGATTGCACGGGTCTTGACATCGATGAGGAAAATCGATTGCTCGTTTCGACTCGCCCGGCATTCGGCGGAAACGTCATGGCCACCATCGTCTGCCCGGAGCACAGGCCCCAGATGTCCACGGTTCGGCCTGGAGTGATGCCACTGGGGGAAAGGGATGAAGGCAGAACCGGCAAGATCATCCATCTTGAACCCCGCCTCCTGGAACACGATTTCCGCGTCAAG
>JARRRH010000415.1:0-3287 GCA_037380925.1 Deltaproteobacteria bacterium
AAGGAAAGTTTCTCTGTGCGGTGAATTTAACGATTGGAGCCCCAAAGCCCACCGCATGAAGGCCCGACAAGACGGCCGGTTCAGCGTCACTGTCACGCTGGAAGCGGGCAGGCCTTACAGGTTCAAGTATTTGCTGGACGGCTGTCGATGGGAAAACGACTGGGCTGCAGACGCCTACGTTCCGAACAGCTTCGGTTCCGAAGATTCGCTGGTGAACGTCTAAGCCGTCGCATCTGCCGGGATATCACCCCTTTTCTCGCATAATGCGGTGCTTCCAGAATGGTACCGCCCCAGAGGCATGGCATAGCCGAGAACCGTGCAGTGCCTCAGGGAGAGTTGAAAAAGGTGGTATGAATCGCTTTAATTGCTCTGTGCAAATGTTTTTTCCGGACCAGAAAGTAAAGGGCCACTCTGGACGGGCCGAAGGAAATCATTTCAAGATTGATGTTATGTGCCGCTACGGCTGAAAAGCAGCGGGCTGCAATGCCTTTGCTCCGAAGAAGACCTTCACCCACGATGCCGACCAGAGCCACGTCGTCGATTTTTTCCAGCCGCCTATAAGGCTTGGGCCGTAACGATGACAGGGCATGGCGTCCGGGTTCTAGATCCTTGTGTGCCAGCAAGAGGCTGATGCAGGTTTGGGAGGTGACCGCCGACTTAATGTTGATATTGTTCTCCGTGAGGTGGAGGGCGACACGGCCCAAAATCCCGGGTCTCGCCCCAACCCCGGAGCCGTGAACCTTGAGAATGCCAATGTCCGTGTCGTGGGCCACGCTTTTGACAATGTTCTTGGGTCGCGGACTGTGCGCTTTGATCAGACTTCCAGGCGCTTCCGGATCCGTGGTGTTTTTGACCGCAACGTGGAGGCCGCTCGACCTGATGGGCTCTATGGTGCGGGGGTGGAGAATTTCGGCGCCAAAGTAAGCGAGTTCAGCCGCCTCCTCATATGACAGGGTAGGGATGAGTTGGGCCTCAGGAACAAACTTGGGATCAGCGGTCATGAACCCCGCCACGTCCTTCCAGATCTCCAAAGTCTCCGCTTTCATGGCTGTGGCAACCACCGCGGCGGAGTAATCACTGCCGCCCCGTCCAAAGGTCGTAATATCGCCATCTTCGCTTACGCCGAAAAAACCGGGGACAAAAAGCACGAATCCTTCGTCCAGAAGCGGCTTCAAGTGTTGTTGAAGGCCCCGTTTGGTTTTTTGAAGATCCGCTGTGGCGTCGCCGAATTCACTGTCTGTAATAAACCCTATTTTGTGGGGCATGCGGTAGGTGGCTTGAATGCCTCTGCCTCGAACAGCCCAGGTCAAAAGGATGACGGAGAAACGCTCTCCAAAACTGCTAATCACGTCCTGCATCCGCGGGGTGATCTGCCGGGTGAAATTGAGACCATAGTAAAGACGTTCCAGTTCGTTGAGGGATTTGATGAGGTCTCGGGTGAAATCCTTAAGAACCTCCTGCCTGGAAATCAGGTGGCGGGCGACAAGGAGGTGCCTGCTTTTAAGCCGGGCGGTAATGGCCGGTATCTTGGCGTCGTCCGCCAGGGCAGCGGCCGTGCTTTGAATAAGAAAGTCCGTAACACCGCCCAAGGCGGAGAGCACAAAAATATGAC
This sequence comes from Deltaproteobacteria bacterium, assembly GCA_037380925.1. Taxonomy (GTDB): domain Bacteria; phylum Desulfobacterota; class DSM-4660; order Desulfatiglandales; family HGW-15; genus JARRRH01. The sequence continues at coordinate 1,613 of JARRRH010000415.1, forward strand.
CGGCACCCCTGTGTGCGATCAGGTCCAGAATATGGGCCATGTTCTTTTTCCCTTTCAAAGAACTGCCGCCGATTTTGATCACCTTCATGTCCCTGTTTCCCCCCAAGCGCTGCGTTGATTTCCGATAACGCAAAAAAAGAGGAAACTCAAGAAGGATTTGAGAACCTGACAGAGCACCTGCTTTGAAGACAATGATCTGGAGCCGGTATTTGACAGAAGAGCCTCTCGGAGCTAAGATAACCCTCCGACCACGCATTCGCTTTTTTGTGGCGACAGGAAGACACTCACCCGCACCGAATGATAGGAAGGTTTAAGACATGAAGAGACTATCAATGGCACTTGGCATGGTTCTCTGGATGACGCTGTTGGGATCACTGAGTTGGGCGAGCACCGCCTACGTGACCGATTCCCTCAGGATCACCCTGCGCACGGGCCCCAGTGTGGACAACAAGATTATCGGTATTCTCAACTCGGGGGACGTCGCGGAGGTTCTGAATACCCAGGACGATTGGAGTTACATAAGCGTTTCTCAGGGGGAGGAGGGGGAAAAACAGGGTTGGGTGCTGAGCCGCTACTTGATGTCCCGCGAGCCCTGGGTCATTCAGGCCGAGGCCTTAAAGGAAGAGAACACGAGGCTGCGGGAGAGAATGGATCTGCTTGAAAGCAGGCTGGGTGAGGCGATTAGCAGAGGGCAGGCACTTTCGAAAGACCTGGACCAGAGGGCCAGGGACTTCGAGGACACAAAAAAAGAGTACGAGACGCTGAAAGCGGGTGCGGAAGGCTATCTGCAGTTGCAAGCGACACACAGAGCCGCGCGGGCAGAACTGGAGACAGCGCGGAAGGAGGTCCAGAGATTAACGGAGAAGAACGAGCGGTTGCGGTCTTCCCAGATGAACAGATGGTTTGCTACAGGGGCGTTGGTTCTTCTGTGCGGTCTGTTGATCGGTCTCATGATCGGAAGACAGCAAAGGCGGCGGCGCTCCCTCTATACATAGGCACACATTTTTTCCCCCACATCGAGCTTGGCCCCACGAGCGATGAACCCGGTGGAACCATGCTCCAGTGCGTGGACACAGGGATCATGGTCCGCCTGGTGATCCGCACAATGATTTGCGGTTTTTCATAAGCAGCAATAGCTCTAGAGTTTTCTCAAACCCGTCCAAAGGAGGAAAAAAATGGCTTTAATGACACCGGAACAATTTGAAGAGAGCTTGAAGAAAGTCAAACCACGGGTGTTCATGGACGGAAAAAGGGTGGAAAACATTCTCGAGAACCGAAACACGCGGACGGTTGTTGAGGCCAACAAGGCCAGCTATGCCTGGGCCCTGGATCCGAGGTACAAGGACATCATGTCCTGTTATTCTCCCCTTATTGACGATGTGGTCAATCGTTACACCCACGTCAGCGCAAGTAATGAAGACCTGGTGAAAAAGGCCGAGGCGGGCACTTTTACTGCCGAAATGCTGGGGACCTGCATTTACCGATGCGTGGGATACGACGCCTTTCATTCCCTGGCCAGCACGTGCTGGGAGATGGACCAGAAATTGGGAACCGAGTACCATTCCCGGTTCATCGAATATCTGAAAATGGTTCAGACCAAAGACCTCTCCGTGGCCGGTGCACTCACCGAACCCAGAGGGAAACGGAGTCAAAAGACCTTGGATTGGCCCGACCC
>JARRRH010000416.1:0-4019 GCA_037380925.1 Deltaproteobacteria bacterium
CAGCGCCTTGGTGGCACGGGTAAGCTATGGTGAAGATCACATAAAAGAGGGAAATTATCGTTTTGGTATGGCTATGCATCTAATGAAACGTGTATTAAAATGGCTGCTTTACGGATCGGAAAACCTATGGCAAAATGTATTCGGCCTGTATATATTATTTTGTCCGGTTTATTCAAGGTATTAAATTACATTCCAGTCTTTCGACCAGGAACCGCCTGGGCCGGTTAGGGGTGGCCCGGGAAAGGCAGAATATGTTGGACACAGGGGCTTTTGATGAAGGTCTTTGTAATTACTCTGCTTTTTATTCTTTGTTGCGGTCTTGCTGAGGCCGGCCAGGAAATCATCGCGGTTCAAAGTGTCAGAGTTGCGCCGTACGAAGAAGCGCTCAAGGGCTTTAAGAGCACCTGTGATGCCCGGATTCGGAGGATTATCATCTCAGAAAAGCAAGAGACGGATATCCCCAGAAAAATTAAGAGGATCAAGCCCGATATCGTGGTTGCAATAGGAAAAGATGCCCTCTTAACAGTAAAAAAGATCAAAAACATCCCGATCGTCTATCTGATGGTTCTGAACCCTCAAAGCATGCTCTCAGGGGAAAAGAACATTACAGGCGTGAGCATGAACATATCCCCTGAAAAGCAGTTAAGAGCTCTTTTGGGAGTTCTTCCTAAGACAAAACGCATCGGCCTTGTATACGATCCAAGGAGAACCGCCTCCCTTGTTGAGGACGCTCAACATGCGGCCCACGCTCAACATGCGGCCCGAAAAATGGGCGTAACACTGCTGGTAAAGAAGGCCGAGAGCTCAAAAGAAGTCCCTTCGCTCAGTGTTGACATGAAGGGAAAGATTGATGCTTTCTGGATGGTGCCGGATATCACTGTAATCACTCCGGACACGGTTGAATTTTTAATTCTCTTCTCCATGGAAAACAACATCCCACTCCTCACTTTTTCTGAAAAATATCTCGAGCTCGGGGCTTTCATGTCCACGGCCATAGACCCCTTTGACATGGGTGTACAGGCGGCAGAAATGGCTAACAACCTCTTGCGCGAAAAAGACGGCAAAAGCATTCAACAAGCTGATGCAAGAAAGATGATAGTATCCACAAACTTGATGATAGCAGGGAAACTGGGAGTTCATTTGAATCTCGCATGGGCATTAGAAACGGCTTCCGGTGAAAAAATCATCAGAAAGAGTCAAATCATCAACTGAATGAATATAAATCTCCTCAAAACGCTTCGTGAAAACTTCAGCGTTCGGGCTTTTATCGTATTCGCGATTCTCATATCCATCATTTCTTTTTCGTTCACTACCTTTCTCATTCGCCAGGAAAGCAAGTCGCTCACGGAAAGAGCAATAAGCAAGGGTACCCTGCTGGCAACGGTTCTTGCTCACACTTCAAGGATTGGTGTCTTCTCTGAGAATGAAGAACTTCTTAGAGGCCCCGTCGAGGCCGTTATAGAACAAGAGGGAGTGCTGGAAGCTTCAATATTCAACCTGGATGGAAAGCTGCTGCGAAAAGGCAGAAAAGGCGGAAACCGGAACGATGAGATAGCGGTTAGCAGTAGCAGTGGAGGCCAAAAAGAAGTATTCCGAAAACTCAGAGAATCTATGCACCTCTTTTATCTTGAGCAAAAAAATACTTTTCAATTCTGGGCAACGGTCACATCAAGACCAGTTTATGCCAGAGAGGAATCGCTATTTCTGGAAGACAATCCCCTCAAAAGAAAAGATAACATCACAGGCTTTGTCCAGATAATCCTTGATAAGAAAATACTCAAACAAAAACTTGCCGCCCTCCTCCTCAATAGCAGTCTCATAGGCGTTGCGTTTCTATTGATTGGTTGTGGAATCACTTATCTCGTTGTAAGGGGCATAACAAAACCGCTGAACAAACTTACTGAAGGCGTCAGAGCCCTCGGACGCGGTACCGATGTAGAAGACATTACTGTGGATACAGAAGACGAAATAGGAAAGCTTGCAGGCGCCTTCAATGACATGTCTCAGTCCCTGAAGACAAGAGAAGAAGCACTGCGGAATTCTGAACAAAGACTCCGATCCTTATCCTCTCAGCTCATAAAAACTCAAGAGAAAGAACGGTCGCGGCTTTCAAAAGAATTACACGATGAACTGGGCCAAGCGCTTGCGCTCCTGAAACACCGGGTGCGACATGTTCAGAGAGAACTATCAGAAACCCATCCATCGCTCTCCAGGGACTGCGAACAGACGGGCCATTACATAGACCAAATAATAGAAAACGTGCGGCGCCTTTCAAAAGAGCTGAGCCCGTCCATCCTTCAAGACCTGGGGCTTTCGTCAGCACTTCGCTGGCTCATTAGGAATTTCGCAAATCAATACTCTTTAGAAACATCATTTGAAATAGACGATATCGACCAACTTTTCTCTCAGGAAGATCAGACAAACCTTTATCGGATCTCTCAGGAGGCACTCACCAATATCATAAAGCACGCAGAGGCAAGCCACGTCTCTTTTGTAGTAAAAAAGAATGAAAATACAGTATCTATGGTTATTGAAGATGATGGAAAAGGGTGTGAGATCACCAGCATCAGGTCAGATCATTCTGTAGAGAGAGGACTCGGATTAGATACCATGGAGGAACGTGCCCGTATGCTTGGAGCACTTCTGGAAATCCAAGGCCGGGCTGGAGAGGGAACCAGAATTGCCTTGACACTCTTCACAGAAAGAGGAGGGATGCATTAGTGGGTGCTTACCGTGTCGTACTGGCCGATGATCACCTTCTTTTTCGAGAGGGAATGAAAAGATTAATCCAAGAGATGCCGGACGTAGAAGTTATTGGAGAAGCAAGCGACGGACTTGAACTGCTCGCTGTCCTAAAAGACTCGAGCCCTGACCTGGCAGTCGTCGATATTTCTATGCCCAATCTCCGTGGAATTGAGGCGGCTCGTGAAATTAAGGCACTTTACCCTCGAACTGAAGTGCTTATCTTGACCATGCACAAAAGCAAGGAATACCTGTATCATTCCATTTCAGCGGGGGCTAAAGGATACTTGCTAAAAGAAGACTCGGACACAGAGCTCTTCTCGGCTATAAAGACGATCCGGAACGGAGGAATTTACCTAACTCACGCAATGGCCGGTGAGTTGGCAGAAGACCTTTCACAACTACTTGGAGGCAAGGGCCAAATTCCCCGGGAACCTCTGACGACGCGCGAGCGGGAAGTCTTAAAGTTGATCGCAGAAGGGAAATCGAACAACGAAATCGCTGAGCTTCTCTATATCAGCAGGCGCACAGCTGAAAACCATAGGGCTAGTATCATGCGAAAACTAGGAGCAAGAAAACCTGCTGACTTGGTAAGGTATGCGAACGAGAAAGGGATTATTTGAGCACTGCACGATTAATCGGTAGACGGCGCTTGATCAGTTATCCTTGTCGGATCCCATGTCGTACGTGCGTTCTCAATTGTGGCAGCAATACGCCGGTTCATGTGAATAAACAGAGCAAGATCTTCAGCGCTAAATCCGTATCTCTTTCCAACCGAATAGAAATACATTGCTCCCACGATTTGCGAGTTGCTTATCAACGGTGAGCACACCACTGACTCTATTCTTAATATTTTTAGCGTGTCTGCCGGCTCATCTCCCTATACAACTTGAACATTTGAAATCACCTCTATCCTCAGATGTCTTCTTGAGACGGCCTTGTCTCGGACGAAGTGATGTGTAATTCCTCCGTGGCATATTTCAGGACTGACTAGGTATTTTTACCTACATAAAAATAGGTAGTTTACACCATTGAGCTGCGAGCAAAGTCGAGGATAAAATAGAGTATTTAATAGATTTTTCCAGTTCTTTCAAATTTTCGCTCTTGAGCAGGACAACCTATGACCAAACTCTACATCTTGAACGGGCCGAATATCGGGGAGTCTTTTGAGCTCAACGATGGGTATACCCATGTCGGTAGATCTCCAAAAAATGACATAATAATTGAAGACAAAACAGTTTCCAGGAGGCATCTGAGGATTGCCAAGCATGGAGGGA
>JARRRH010000417.1:0-3283 GCA_037380925.1 Deltaproteobacteria bacterium
GCATGGTTCCGCTAGAAGTGGATTATCTGACATCCTGGCGCAGGCGAAATCCATAAGATCTTGAAGTTGTCAAAATCATGCGAGAGTTTTGACTAGCAGTGCAATACTGAAAAATGGGTCGATTTAAGATTTCCCAAATAACTCACAACCGGCCCCAAAACACAAAACCCCACCTCTCTCATTGAGAAATGGGGTCGTGATACTCGGTTCATGGTGTCCTCTGGCGTAAGGTAAACAGATGATTATAAGCCCATGAAAAGATGACAAAATTTCGCTATCTTGTCAAGGGATTTAGAAGGGGAGGGTGAGGAAGATCTCAAGCCCTTTCCCTAGTGAGGTCTCATTCTTCCGGATATAATCCTTTCTTGATCCTATTGCCGCACTTGTCACACATTATTTCTTCATCAAGGTACAGATAATCATTTCCTGATAAAGTCTCCAGCTTCCCTTTCTGTCTTGAACAGCTTCTTTATTTCATACTCATCTCTTTGGAAGATTCTCCAGGTGGGCTGTAATGAAAATGAAAAGTCCCTCGATGAGCCCCTGGTAAAAGGGGTCGGGAATGGTACGGCTTTTCAAGGAATTAAGCAGGGGCAGAAGATGTCTCAACAAAAAATCGCGCTGTGCCAAGAGGAAGGCGTCGGGCCGGGCTCCACGTTCTCGTGCAAGCCATTCCATATGAACAAGAGCGGCCATGAATTCCAGCTCGAGGGTCAGGTGATCCGGCCTCTCCCGGCCCTCTGTGGCGGGCTTCACATCGAAAAAGTCATAGAACCGCAGGATCTCCTCAAGCACATCTCGTGAACGTCCTGGTGAAGAATAGGCTGATTCATAAAGGGGCGCCGGAGGCTCGGGGATGCCGACATCGAAAGTGCTGATGAAGGTTTGCTCAAGGCCTGCCGGTTCCAGGTTCGTCCGCATCGGAGGGGGGGCCGGAATACCCGCCTGCGCGTGCATTCCGGCCAGGCTGGATCCGATCGATCCGTCCTGTGCCGCCTTTGCCACCTGCGGCGTCGGAAAATCAAAAAGACGGGCATAGACCATATAGATTTGAGACAGCCCCTTCATCATTTTGGTAGCATACCTCCTTCACATAACCCAAGGGCAAATGCCAAATGCCAAATTTCAAATGACAAATGTCAAATGACCAATGACCATTGACTTCCGTGCACTAGGTTTCCAGCTTCATTTCGATCCAATTGGGTCCGATGGACTTGAGTCCCCCTCGCTCCTGGTCGGCGCCTTGCCAGAGGGCCAGGTTGACCTGCCAGGACGTCCCCGGCTTGAGCGGTACGTGTTCTCTGGGTTAGCCGGGATTGAGAGGCCTCACGAAGACCACGTGCCATCGGCCGTCCTGGTAGAGGCCCCGGGCCTCCAATACCCCGTCGTTGATCCGCTCCGTGGTTCCGAGACCGGCGGCGGTCACGGAGAACGGCCCGAACCCGTCGGCCCGCCACAACCACATGTTGACCCACTCATGTTCACTCCCCATGGTGATGAACGAGGCGTTCCGCACAAAGGGGAGCATGACGGCGCAAGCGTCGGCAAACTGATTCGGGCCTTCCGTCGTCTTTGCCGGTTCAGGAACGCCCCACTCCACCCTGACGGCAACAACTCTCCCGTTGTGGAGCGCCTTGAGATTTGCAGCGGAGAGCTGTCCATACTTCACCCCTTGAAAAGCCCCCTGGATCCATGAGCTCGGCTGCAGAGCCAGGGGGGCAGGCCGCAATTCCAAGCTCTGGGCTTCCGCACCCTGCCAGGACTCAGAAGCCGGGTTGAGCAACTTTTTTCCTTCAACATTTACTTTGGCAACTCGCATTTAATTTCCCTCCCCTGGTGCGACTTTCGGCGACGTGCCGGGCGGCGCGAATGCTCCGAACCAGTGGCGGTTGTCGGGTTTTTCAGGCAGGCTGAAAAGATCCATGTAATCCATCACGTTCAGGAGCGTCATGAGCTGCGAAGTCTCCCCCCGGCGCAACTTTCCCAGTTCCTGATTCAGGGTGTCGAGGGCCTGGTGTACCGCAGCACCAAAGAGACCCTCCAGGTACTTTGCCGGGATGCGACTCTTCCCGGTGAGGCCGCCGTTTTCATCCACGGCTTCGGGTGATGTGGGCGGTACGTAATAAATGTTCGGTTTCGTGCCGCCCTGCGGGAGAAGGGGGAGGGCGACTTTCCAGTGGTGCACGAGTTTATGGATGGGACCATCAGGATCATCCACCATGCCCACGAATCGAACCTGCCCCACACATTGGGTGCTGCACGCATTGGCGATCCCCTGGTCAATCCTCGGGAAGCAGAAGATGCATTTCTGCGAGACCTGGGAAACGTGGTTCCAGTAGACCTTCTGGTAGGGGCAGGCCTGGACGCAGAAACGATACCCGTGGCACCGTTCCTGGCTCAGCAGAACGATCCCGTCCTTCTCCCGTTTGTAGAGCGCATTGCGAGGGCAGGCCTCCAGGCAGGCGGGATGGGTGCAGTGGTTGCACAGCCGGGGGAGGTAGAAGTAGTAGGTGGACGGGAAGTTTTCCTTTCCCTGGTCTTCATCCCAGTTCACACCCCAGGTCGGCTCCTCGCTGGGGGTGAGATACTCGGCCCCTCCCTCGAAGAGCACTTTCTTGAAATCGTAATCGTACTCCGTGCCGTAGTCGTTTTCCTCGTGCAGTTTTCCGGGCTCCGCCTTCCCGTCGCTCCAGCCGCCCTTGTATGCGAAAACGTCTTTCGGGTAGCCTTTTCCGGGATGGGTTTCCACGTTCATCCAGTACATCTGGGTCTGTCCATTGTGCGAGGTCCAGGCGGTCTTACATGCCACGGTGCAGGTCTGGCACCCGATGCACTTGTTCAGGTCCATCACCAGGCCTATCTGGTGTTTCGACTTGATCAGTTCGGATTTCTCTAGCTTGGGTACCGGCATAGGAACCTCCTCAGATTTTTTCGATCTCGGCCCGCGTGTCCCTGTTGGACCCTGTGGGCCCCCAGTAGTTCGGGACGAAGCGCAGGTGGCCGTACTGGACAAGCTGGGCCGGGTTGATGTGGACGAGAATAGGGGCCTGGAAATTTCGACGCCCCTCGAACTGCACCATTTCGTTTCCTTGGGGCAGAATCAGCTGTCCGGGAGTCAGGGCCGGGTGGATCCTGGCGCGGACCCGGACATGACCGTTGTCGTTGAAAACCCTGACCCAGTCATGTTCCTTGATTCCTCTCTTTGCCGCATCCCGGGGATTGATGTAGACAAAGGGCTCTCCCCAGGCCAGTCGCTGCATGGTCAGGTCCGCCTGCCAGGTGG
>JARRRH010000418.1:0-1208 GCA_037380925.1 Deltaproteobacteria bacterium
TGGCGACCCGGCTGTACGTGGAAGGGCAGACCGACTTCCTGAATGTTTTGCAGAGCCAGCAGTCATTGTACGCCACTGAAGATGCCTTGCTCCAAAGCACGCAAACCGTGTCGACGAATCTTGTTGCGCTTTACAAGGCTCTTGGCGGTGGGTGGGAGGCGGAGCTTCAGGCGGAGAAGCTCCCGTAACGTGATTGGCTTGATAATTCAAGAAGGACAAAGGAGAGAGACGATGAGACTGCGACTTATTCAATGTTTTTGTATGGTTGCGGCAGTGACAGTCTTTGGATTTGGATTCGGCCCACAGATGAGTCTCGCTGCCGAGGAATCAGCCCCGTTGTCCGAGGAAGATATTGAAATACTTGCCTCGGGTCCCATACACGAGGCATTTGCGGAGCCGGTGGCATTGGACCCTGAGCCCGGGATTGTGGCGCCCAAGGCACCGCCGGCCCTCATTGAGGAGATTCCGCCCGAGCAAAAGCCCGAAGGGGACGCTCAATGGGTTCCGGGTTACTGGGCGTGGGATGATGAAAGGGACGAATATATCTGGGTGAGCGGGATATGGCGAGTACCGCCGCCGGGTAGGCAGTGGGTCCCCGGTTATTGGAGTCCCCGGTTGCTGGATATGGCGCTATGGACGCTATGCCTGGCGGCCCGGGTATTGGGCCGTGGTCTACCCGGACTGGATATGGGTGCCTGAACACTATATCTGGACCCCTCGTGGCTATATCTTTGTGACCGGGTACTGGGACTATACCGTCATTCACCGGGGAGTCCTGTTCGCGCCGGTTTTTTTCCGGCCGCGGGTGCATCTTGGGTTGACCTTTTCGTTCTCGCCCGGCTTTGTTATTGATCTGAGTGTTTTTGATGACGCCCTTTTTCTGTGGCCCCGGTATTGCCATTATTATTACGGGGATTATTACGCGCCCAAGTATTACAAAAGGGGGATATATCCTTGGTTTTCGTTGCATGCAAGACGAGTTGACTATGATCCCATCTTTGCCCATCAACGCTGGAATCACCGGAACGATCACGAGTGGGAGAACCGTTTGCAGACAAGATTTCGTGAGCGTCGAGAACATGAAGGGCTAAGACCGGCCCGGAGCTTTGAGTACCGAACGGGGCCCGGCAAGGCGAGCAGATCGTCGAGACCCGAACAGCCCAACTTTGTCACGCCGCTCAGCCGCCTCGGTAAAACCAGGTCCGGTA
>JARRRH010000418.1:1269-1837 GCA_037380925.1 Deltaproteobacteria bacterium
TCCGGTATCTATCCCTTTAAGCCACTCAGTCAAAAAGACCGAAGGGAATTTTCTCAACGTGAGAAAGAGGTGCGCACATATCAAAGGGAACGTCAAAGTCGAGAAACCCAACGGCAGAGAATGTTGCAGGAAGAGGGCCCAAGAAAGCCGGAGCCGAACAAAGAAAGATCTTCCAGATCTCCAATTTGGGACAGATCAAACCTAAAAGGGGGTGGGAGACAAGGCCCGCCGGCTCGGTACAAGGAGCCGGAGCTAAACCCCAATGTTGAGCCCCTGGAGAGAAATTATGGTTTGTGGGGCTCCCGGGGCAGATCTCACGAGGCGGAAAATAGAGGGCAGAAACCACAGATCTGGGATCAGCGTGTGCTGAACAATCTCCAGAAATCAGGAGAAAGAGGAGGCCGGTCGGAGGAGCGCGTGCATAACTCTAATAATCGGCAGCAGAGGAGGGATGAGGGACGGCAGAGGGGGAATAGAAGGTAAATTTCGAAACCATCTATTCCATTTCGCCCTTGATTTCCGGTTCCCTGTCTTTCTCGAATTCCCTTTCATTTATCGGTCCTGACGC
>JARRRH010000418.1:1893-5848 GCA_037380925.1 Deltaproteobacteria bacterium
TGTGTGATTCCCTTTGGTTTTCCGATTCCTTCGCCCTTTCCAGCTCCCTTTCTTTGGCCGTCAGGTTTTCATGGAGTTCCTTTTTCTCCTTTTCCAGGCGCTTCACCTTCTTCCGGAGGCTGAACCTGTCGAAAATGCCCACGATCATGCCGATAAAGATGCCGAGGAGAATGGCAATGTAGACAAGGCCGTAAAGAGGCAGTTCGATGTACTGTAGGTTGAAATAGTAGTTAAGATAAACGGGCCCACTGTTCTTCACACCAAAGGTGATAAAGAAGAGAAGTATGACGATCAGGATAATCCATTTCACATAAACCATCTTTTGCCTCCTTTTATGAAATCACGGCGCGATTTCATGTAAGGTCCTGTTTCAGCTCTTTGCGTTTTTTATGTCTGCCGGTGAGCTTACACACTAAATATCCAATAATGAAGCCCAGAATTAGGACCAAAGGGATCAGAATGATTTGGGACATGGATATCTTCCAGAAATAGAGCCGCAAAGTGACAACCTGGGTGTTTTGTATCAAAAAGATAATGAACAAAACGGCGAGTACAACAGCAGTGATGAATTTGGGGTTTTTCACAGCCCCTCCTCTCTACGATGGGCTCTGATCAAGGTTTGCTTTAAAATACCTTCGCCCGGCTTTGAGGTGCGGCGCCTGAAGAAAGCGGATAAACCCTATCCTTTACCGATAATAGAAGGAGGCGCTTCTGTCAAGCAAGTTGAGGTGCTCCTGATCCGCCGTCGGTTGAGGCCGTTGGCCATCCGAGCACTGTTGAAGGTTATCAATTTTCCGCCTCTCTTTTTTATGCGCTTGCTCCCGAGGACCTCAACGGCTTGGGGTTCATAGGTTGCTTCTGAAATGACAAGACCCTGCGGCAAGGTTCCGGCCCAATCAATTTGCACAGGCAACTCCCTTTTTACCGGTACATCGAGGGTGACCTGTACGGTATCGGTTTGAATGTCTTTAAGGAACACACCGGGCGGAAGCGACACGTTTTCAGGGGTAATGTCAAAAGTGTTGGCACCCACAGCGGCTTTGGCAAGATCGAGGCGAACGTTCACCTGTTCCGGCCTCAGAGAACGCATCAGAGCGCCCGAGCCGGTCAGCTCAAGGCTGACTGCATTGGCCGAGGTATTCAGGATCTCCATTTCAGGAGGGCGATTCATGTACTCAATGGGGATATCGAGGATCATGAGGGTATCCATGCCCCTGCTGAAACTGAACCAGACACCGGCGACAAAGACGAAAGAGACGACTGCTGCGACGGCAAGCTCGAGCTTTTCTTTTCTTATTCGACCCCAGTGCTTCGCAGATATGCCCACGTGGTCTTGAAGGATCTCATTGAGTTTGTCCTTTTGTCTGACCACCCGAATGTCGGTGCCCTTGGCCACAGACACCCTCCCTTTTTCTTCGGACACAACGATCACCAAGGCGTCTGTGGCCTCAGCCAAACCGGCAGCAGCCCTGTGCCGGGTACCGTATTCGGAAGGAAGATCTTCTCGATGGGAAAGGGGAAGCACTGCGCCCACCTCCCTTACCTGATCTGCCTGAATAATAGCCGCTCCATCATGGACAGGGTTGTCATGCCAGAAAATACTCATAATCATTTCCTGGGAGACCAATCCTTGCCAGCGTATGCCGCTGTGGACCGCCTCGGTGAGGTCTTCGTTCCCCGGGAGAACAAGGAGAGCTCCGACGCGTTTTTTGGCCAACTCGAAGGCGCTGTCGGTGATTACTTCAAGGGGCGTTAGAGCCGTATCGCGGGAGAAACCCCAGAAGATAGATTTGAGGTTCTTGGCTTGGAGGACCGAACGGATTTCGTTCCTGAAGACGACGATAATGATCAGGGCGGCCACAGCGGTGATGCCCTGAATGGCCCAACTCGTAACAATAAGCCCTATAGAGACGGATATTCGCTGAAAAAACCACAACAGGGCAATCCCAATGAGGATGCGGAAGACATTGGTTCCTCTGAAGAGCACATAGAGCCGGAACAGGAGATAACCGCTCAGAGCGATATCAAAAATATCCTGCCACCGGATGGTTGAAAAAAAGAGGATTATGTTGTCCATGCGCGATCAGTCCGTAACGCTAAATCTTAGGATTTTGTGAACCCTGTCTTCCTGATCCACGATTTCAACCCGCCACGGCCCTTTGTCCGCCTCCCTGAGCTGAATGCTGCTGAAGGTGGACCACCGGGGTGGCCTGAGGGTCAATTTTACCTTTGTGATGAGTTCGTCGTTTCGATACCAGTTGTGATAGACGACCGTTTTTTGTGGCACAGGATCAAAAGCAGTAAAACATACGATTTTTCCGATAGCGGTGGAAAACACGATCCCCGGGTTTTGGGGAACGTACTCCTTGATGCCCTCACACATGGCAGCCTTGGCCAAGGTCAGTTGCTTGACCTGTTCCGAGGATGTAGAGGCATCCGTGGTTTCTTGAGCATATCCGTTGCTAATGAGGAAGGTCAAAACGATTGCCCATAGCAGAAGGAGCCTGTTTAGTGGGTGCTTCATGGTCAAATTCCTGAGAATGTTTTTTGCGCGAACATGTTTTATTCTAATCTTTTTTTAAGCGTGATGCCAGGTTATATTTGATATTTTGGTGACTTGGCAAGGAATGGGGCGTATGATGAGCGCGTTTTCGGCAGGCCGCAACCAAAGCCGAAAAGCCAAAGCATGATGATCTTGGGAGAGAAGCAGTGAAGTCTATCCTTGTAATGCCAAAAAATCCAGAGACGTTCCGGGTCATCCGGTCTTGCTATCGATCGGGATACAAAATAGAGTCGGCGGGCAGCATCCAGGCCAGCCTGAATATGCTACGTCAGCAGCGGTACGACTACATTTTCATTGACGCCCAGTCGCTCAGGGAAGGGGCGGCGGAAAATGGGTACAAATCCGCTTTGCAGCCGTTCTGGGAAATTTCCCCCACAATCCAAGTCATTATTATGGCTCCCCAGGAAATGATCCGAGAAGCGGTGATGGCTGTGAAAGCCGGGGCCAGCAACTACCTCACTTACCCTCTCAATCCCGACGAAGTCAAGTACGTGACGGAGAGCATCGAAGAGTCCATCCTCATGCAATCGGAGCTGAGCTACTTGAGAGACCACTTCTGGCGGGTTGATTCTTTAGAGGTCGTGCAGACCAAGAGCCTGTCCATGAAAAGTGTTTTTGACAAGATTCGGTCTGTGGCTCCTACAAAGAGCACCGTCCTTCTCGTTGGAGAGACGGGCACAGGTAAAGGTGTGCTGGCTAACCTGATTCACAGGCACAGCAACCGCCGGGACAGCCAGTTTATCAGCGTCCACTGCGGAGCCATTCCGGACACGCTTTTGGAGAGCGAACTTTTCGGCCATGAAAAAGGCGCCTTTACGGGAGCAGTGAGAAGAAAACTGGGCAAGTTCGAGATAGCCAAGGGAGGAACAATTTTTCTGGATGAGATCGGGACCATAACCCCCTCAGCACAGATCAAGCTCCTTCAGATATTACAGGACGGAACTTTTCAGAGGGTTGGGGGAGAGGACACTCTGGAAGCGAATGTGCGGGTGATTGCGGCCACGAACATGGACCTCAAGAAAATGGTCGAAGACGGGCTTTTCAGAAAAGATCTTTACTATCGGCTCAACGTGTTCCCCATTGAGGTTCCCCCCCTGAGGGACCGCATAGGGGACATTCCCCACCTTGTTGACGTGTTCTTGGAAAAGATGAACAAATTCAACTCCAAGGAGATTCATCATGTTCACCCGGACGTACTCAAGGCCTTTGAGCGTTACGCTTGGCCGGGCAACATTCGTGAGCTGGAAAACCTGATAGAACGGGCATACATTTTGGAAACCTATTCTGTGCTCAGCCCGGAGAGTTTCCCTGGAGAACTCTTCGAGGCCGAGGATGTTGGTGCCGCTATTCAGACGACCCCTCCCCTGACCCTCGCGGAAGCACGAAGAAAGG
>JARRRH010000419.1:0-3711 GCA_037380925.1 Deltaproteobacteria bacterium
CGGATGCTGGATATGACCATCGTCTACTGCAAGGAGAGGACCGCTTTCGGGCGGCCCATTTCAAAGTTCCAGAACACCCAGTTCAAGATTGTGGAAATGGCGGCGGAGGTCAAGCTGGGAAGGACCTTCTTGGACAAACTCATCATGGACCACATGGAAAAAAAGGGCATCGTGGTGGACGTGTCCATGGCCAAGTACTGGACCACGGAGATGGCCATGCGGGTGGCGGACCGCTGCGTTCAGCTCCACGGGGGTTACGGCTATTGCGAGGAATATCCCATTGCCAGAGCCTGGAGGGATGCCCGGGTCATGTCCATCTTTGCGGGAACCAATGAAATCATGAAGGGCATCGCTGCAAAATTCATGGGGTTGTAAACCGGGATCCCGCCTCGTTCAGCGCGCCGGACGGACGACAGCCATCCTTTTACCTCGTCACCATAAAGAGTGTTGAAGTTTCGACGATCTCATCATATCATAACCATCGTTGATTGAATGACGTGTCCCTTTGTTCCCTTGTCCATGCCATTCCTGCCTCATGTGGGAGACCCTGAAAGGGGAAAGGGAAGGGGCTCGTCAAAAGTGAGTGAAGGGGGCAATATGATCTTGAGAGGGAAGTCTATTGGGAGATTAGGGGTGATGATCGCAGCCGTCTTTTTTCTGGGCGCCTGTGCGGGAGGCAAACTGAAGCTGGAGCCGATCCCGACGTCGGAAAATCCTTCCGGGCAGGTTGATCAACTTGCCAAGGCCATCGATACGGCGAAGCAAGCGCAGGTGGATGTCCTTTCACCCACGTGGTTTTCGAAAGCGGAGCAGTCCCTTGACAAAGCCAGGGAAGGGTTGAACCGTGGCGAGTCGATTTCCAAAATCCTCCTTGAGGTCTCTTACGGGAAGGCTCAGCTTCAACGGGCCGAAGAGATGGCCCAAGTTGCAAGAACCGCATTGCCCGACGTCATAAAAGCACGCGATCGCGCCATCACAGCGGGGGCCCCGGCCCTCGGCCGGGACTACGCGAAGGCGGAGGAGCAATTTCTCGAGCTGACGAGAGCGATTGAAAACAACGACTTGGAGTGGGCCCAGAAGAACAGACTGCGAGTGACCAAGTCTTTTGACGAACTTGAATTGCAGGCCATCAAGAACAAGGCCCTCGGGGAAGCCCGGAAACTGATTGCACAGGCGGAGGCTGACGGCGCGAGGAAAATCGCGCCGAAAACACTGACTGCTGCGCAGGACAAATTAGCCGATGCAGACGTTTTTATCTCCAAACACCGATATGAGAAGGAAAAGATTCAGCAAGAATCCGCAGCTGCACTCTTTCAGGCCAGGCGGCTGAATCAGGTGATGGCACTGAGCGAAAAGATCCAGACCATGAAGCCGGAGGAGGTCGCCCTCTGGTTTGAAGGGATGCTTCATGAGGTGACGGACAAGCTTTCGGCCCCCGATGTGCGTGACGAATCCATTACCATGCAGGTGAAGGGGATGTTGAGTGCCATCGCCTCGCTGCAGAGTGATCGCCAACTCCTGGCGGATGAAGTGAAGTCCCAGCAGAAACGGATTGTTTCACTGGAGGGCTTGACCCGCCAAGAGAAAACGGCGAGGGAACGCTTGGCAAAAGAAGAACAGACGGCGAAGGCACACCTGGCAGCCGAAAGACGCATTCAAGCCTTGTTCACAGAGGTCCGAAACTTGTTTGGAGCGACTGAGGCTGAGGTGTACAAGCAGGGTAACCACCTGGTGATCCGTTTGAGAGCCATTAACTTCCCGGTGGGGAAAGCCATCATCATGCCGAGCAATTATGCCCTCCTGAGCAGGGTCCAAGAGGCGATTCGCGCATTCAAGAAACCGGAAGTGGTGATCGAGGGTCATACGGACAGCACCGGATCGGACGCCATGAATCAAAAGCTATCTCAAGAGCGGGCAGAGGCCGTGCGCGAATATCTCATAGCCAACGGCACGGTACCTTCCGATCAAATCGTCGCTGTCGGGTATGGCTCCAGTCGGCCCCTGGCATCGAACGCTACCGCAGAGGGGCGGGCCATTAACCGTCGAATCGATGTCTTGATTACGCCGGGGGATACCACGTACCGGTAATGTGGCCCGTTGAAGCACGGGAGGTAGATCAGGAAAAAAGCCTTTCATGGAGTTGGCTCAGGAGAGAAGCAAGCTGCGCAATATATTCCCTGTTTTCGAGCTTCTCTCTCCAGGCCTCGGGAATGGCCCGAAGGCCCAGATAGCTGCCTGAGAGGGCACCGGCCATAGCCCCGAGCGTATCGCGGTCCCCTCCATTTAGGACCGCACAGAAAAGGCATCTCCTAAAAGAATGGGGGTGGGTAAGGAATGAATAGATCGCGAAGGGCATGGACTGGTGGACTGCGACCGTTCGGCCGATTTTTTCGGCTGCGGCCTCGGGCGAAGCCTTTTCTGCGATGAGATTTTTGACCAGCGCCATCTTTTGCCGGATTTCCGGCGTTCTCGCAAACTCCGTCAGTTTCTGGGCCAGGACGTCCGCTCGAATGGCCTCTTCCGGATCCAGTTTGGCCGCCTCGGCCACGGCGAAGGCCTGAACGGCTGCGCCGTCCATACCTGCAGGATGCGCGTGCGTGACCCGGGCGGAGGCGGCGGCTTGGGCATACAAGTCCTGTGAGCGGTGAAAAAAGAGACCCAGAGGCGCGATCCTCATGGCCGCGCCGTTTCCAAAGGATCCGTTTCCGCCAAAGAGGTCTTTGGAAGCCTGGACGTAAGGGATGCCTTCCTGCCGCGCCCGCGAGAAGACCGTAGGAGGTCCGCCGGCATACCCGCGCCAAGGCTCGCGTTCGTAGTCGGCACGAAAGGTGTCCCCAAGATGCTGGGTGTCGATGCCTCGGTTTTCGAGGATAGACTCCGCGAGACCGATGGCCATGGCCGTGTCATCCGTGTAGCGGAGTTCGACCCTGTGTTCCACCGCGGTTTCCAGAAGGTCCAGTCGAGGGTACCGGAAAGCCAGTTCTCCAATGGCATCGCCGAGGGCGCTGCCCAGCATTCCTCCTAAAAACTTAGACGTGAGAAGAGAGATTTCCATGGCTGTTTTCCCAATCTTCGGCTCAAGCGCGTCATATATGGGATTCTTTAAGAACAAAGACTTTTCACGCTTTGTACCGGTTGGCTGGGTTCGGTCTTTAGACGTCATGCGCGGTCTCGCCATCCTTCTGATGACGCTGCCGCATCAGACACTCCTGTTTGACCTTCAGAACTCCTTCCCGGGAGACACCTTGTTCCTCATTGGGGTCTACTATGCTTGTTATGGCATTGCGGCGCTCACCGGTTGTCTGGGATTCGGTATTCGGAGGTTCGCCGGTCTTGCATTACTGGTTATGGTCTGGTTTGCTTTTCCTCCTTTGCGGCCCAACGACGGGTTGTTTCCCATATGGCCGCACGGCGTTTATTTCCTGTCCGGCTACTTATTGGCTGTTTATGCCACGAGTCGCTTCCATCGTGCCGAAAGCACACTGATCGCTTTAGCTCTCAGCATCTCTTACGTGGGTCTTTTCTTTCAGCGGTACGTGCCTGATTTGCTCAAGGCCACCCTTCCTGCAGGTGTCATCCTGACGATTGCAGTCATATTTCTCACTTCCGCGGTCATCCTTTTGGCTGAAAACCGGAATTATATGACAAAGCCTCTTTTCGCTTTTCTTCTTCGATTCGGACGCTACCCGCTCACCCTTTATTTCGCGCAGC
>JARRRH010000420.1:0-3260 GCA_037380925.1 Deltaproteobacteria bacterium
TTTTTGATCCCTTTTTTTCCCTGGATACGCTTGCGAAATGGGTAGACGAGAGTCAAACTCATGAGCGTGCTTCCTGCGATGCCAAGCAAGTGAGCGGGAAAGCTACCCGGGGAGAACCGGACAGGCAACAGAAAGAGACTCGCAACCAGAACAGCGAAAAACACAGCAAGAAGGACGTTAACATCTCTTTCCTGAAACACTGTCACGCCTCTAGGACGATGTCCGTTTTAGGGATAGCGACACACATAAGAATCATGTTTTTATCTCTGGCCTCATCGTCCAGACCGTCCTCTATTTCCATCTCCACTTCGCCTGACAAGAGTTTGGTTCTGCAGGCACCACAAATCCCCTGTTCACATTCAGTCTCGATTTCAATGCCGTTTTCGCGAGCCAGTTCAAGGAGGCTCTCGAAGCGCTCTTCCCACTGCACCGTTTTTCCTGATTTGCGAAATTCAATCCTTAGACTCATTTTTTCCCTCCTTCATCAGTTCCACCAAGATCTGCCTGGTTCGTCTGTTCCTCAAGTAAAGATCAATCAGGGCTGCTATGAAAAAAATGACCAGAAAAACCATGGTGATAAAGTGAGGCCAGGATATTCCGAGAATTCCCTCTTTTTTCTCCAAGTACTTTGGGGAGATTTTCATCTCCTTTTTGAACCACTCAATATTCGGTCCCTGCGCTTCCTCCAAGGCTGTGCTCCTTTCTTGCGCCCACGAAGGCCTCGGCGGAGACAAGGTATGCACTGCCAAATCCACGTGCCCGAAAAAGAACAAGAACACGCCGGAAGCCCCTGCCATAATTAGAAAGAAGATTTTCCTCATCCCCAATAGCCTCTTTCTCCCTTTCAGAATCGTGATTCTTAAAACTCATCCACACGCTGTGAAGAAGTCGATCCCTTGCCTGCCTGCCAGTCGTTTAGTGATAGCGTTCGCTTCAGAACCTAAAGGCTGCCTCCGCACTGATAAGATGAGCCCTGTAGTCGTCTACACCACCTATGCTCGGTTCATTATCGTTGTAGTATCCATAACGAATTCGAATTCTTGTCTTTTTCGTAAGGTTTCGCGAAAGAGCGGCAAGGAAGCCATAGCCTTCGTTGTCAATGCCCAGGGGCAGGCCGTAAAGAGAATTGTCCTCAAAATTGTTCGACCGATTGTAAAGATATTGGAACGTCAGGTTGGTCTCCTCGTCTACGCCAAGCCCTGCTGTACCCTGTGCTGAAAAGACATCGCCGTGATAAGTGAGAATGGAAGGTACGTCGTTAAGTAAGGATGTGGTTTTAGCATCGGTGTATGAAAAGGAAGCCGTAAGATAGAATCTCGAAATCGGAGCGAAGGTCATGCTCGCGCTGTAGATATCCGCATCATACTCTCCCGTCCGTGCGGAGCTCGGAGGAGTGGTATCAAAAGAAGTGTCTATGTCTATTGCAAGGATTCGATACATCAATGAGAGTTGGATCATTGAGAAAGGGCGGTAGTTCAATTTCGCGCTGACGTCATCCATCTTGAAGGCCTGGTCGGTGATGAAGGCAGAGTATCCGGGCTCTGTGTCCAGCAGATGATTGTAGTCATTGTCGCGACAGGTGTGACGTAAGCGGGCAGAAAGAGTTGTGCGCGGAAGAGGTGAAGTGTTCAGCCCAAGGGTGTACCGCTGTCTGGATATGTCCGTATCCGTGAACCTTTCAAAGCTCGGGACGCCGTCTTCTGTCTCCCGTTCGGACAGGTCGATCCGGCGTTGGGTCCATTGGGCCTCTCCATAAAGGGTAGTAAAAGGGAGGCCGGTAAACCGGATACCTGACGTCTCCTGCAAGCTGTCCTTTTCCGCCTTACTGAGAATAATCGCATCAGGGTAAACCGGCCCCGCGCCGGCAACCGTTTCCTCCAGCACCGCATCTGTGTCGCCGTCTATTCGGGTTCTCTCAGCCTGAAAGCCCCCGTAGAAGGTGACGTTTCTGAAAGGCCCCACCATCCCGTTGAAATTCAGTACATGGGCCTTCTCCTCCACATCAATCGTGCGGCTGAACCAATTTTTGTCAAAAGGTTCGGGGCCGAAAGGGACTGTCACCATGTTAAATCCCTCGTCTCCATCCAGCTTCGAGTAAAGATACCCAAGAGACCAGTAAACCTTGTCGTTCAGGTAATTTTCCACATAGAAAACATTGCGCAGGGCATCATGGGTGAAATTCTCGGATACGGTGACGGTCTCGGAGCTAGGGACATCCAGATTTTTCTCCTCCTCAAAGCGTTTTGTATCAGTCTTGTAGGTCTCATACGAGAACTGGTTGTTCAGGTGGAACTTGCCTGTCGTGTGGTCCCCCTCCAGCTTAAAGATGTCTGTTTCTTCGTCGATCTCTTTGAAGGCAGGAAAAATGAGCCTCGTGACACCTCCTTTGGTCACAGCACCCCATTCGCTCAGGGATTTGGCCCCTTCCTTGCAGAGATGTTCGTACCTTGCCGTCACGGCGGGCCAGCCTGAAAAAGCAGTCCCTGCTTCGAAAAATATATCTCCGATATCGAGACGCAAGTCATTGGCCAGTTCAAAAGGCTCAATTTCAAAAGGCCGATAGAACCCGCCCGTACCGGAATAGTACTTGCGGAACTCCGTGTATCCGGCCTGAACGAAGCCCATGTTCCGCTTATCCATCCTCAGGCTGAGGCGGTAGTCCTGCTCAGGAACGATCGCTCTTCCTTCCGCAAAGAAGGAAAAACCGTTTCCATCTGTATTCTTGTAAGAAAACTCTTCCACGCCGCCGGCCCATTCATCCTGGATCCACCAGTCCTCCCTGAATTTGGCCTCGTTACCTGTAACATGCACATACCAAATCAGAGGAGACAGCCGGAGGTTTCCGGATTTTTCTACTTCCTCCTGTGCGCAGACGGTGGCTGCGGCAAGAATCACCCCATAAAAGAATGATCCCAGGATTCCCCACTTCTGCCTTCCCATCCGGCACCTCGGCTCAGTATCGCAAATGGGCGTTGATGTTAGAACCGTGGACGGCTGTGTGACATCCGGCACTCCAGCAAGTCCCCTGCATGAGACGGGTTGTGTGGGAGAAATCACCGATTATCGCCGTACCGGGCGCTGAGAGTTGGGCATGGCACTTCAAACACAGATTGTTGTCACGCTGAATGAGCAATTGTTTATTGATGGACCCATGGGGGTTGTGACATACAGTGCAGCCTTCCCGGAGCGCTTCGTGCTCAAAAACGCGAGGTTGGGTCTGTTCCCGGTGGATAGTCATGCTTAGACCGTTTTCTCGAGAG
>JARRRH010000421.1:0-4071 GCA_037380925.1 Deltaproteobacteria bacterium
GCAAACGGGCCAGGGCTTTCTCATTCCGCGATCTGGAATTCGTGCCGGTTCAGGCACCCAAGACCGTCCGCTCTCTGAAGGAATGGTGAGGAGGTATATCCGAGGTGGCCCACGCAGAAGGTCGGGTACGCGTGACAACGTTGGAGCGCACGATGGTGGATGTCCTGGATCAGCCGGACAAGTGTGGTGGCTGGGAGGAAATCTGGCGATCCCTGGAAATGGTGGAGTTCTTCGACCTGGACGTCGTAATCGCTTATGCCTCGGCTCTCGGCTCGTCACTGACCGCGGCGCGTGTGGGTTTTTTTCTAGAGCAGCACGGGGAAGCCCTGATGGTCGAAGAAAGGCACCTCGATAAGCTTCAGGCCCATGCGCCGAGGCAGCCTCGCTATCTTGACAGCACACGCAAGTCAGGCAAACTCGTCAGCCGCTGGAATCTTGTGGTGCCTGACTACGTTTTAAACCGTCGATGGGAGGAGGCCGGCTGATGCTTTCAAGGGAGCAGATTCTTCGTGAGTCTGCGGCTACCGGGTTTCTGCCGGAGCCGCTAGAAAAAGCGGTCTATCTGCTGGAACTCCTCGAATTGCTTCACAGCCACCCTTTCCTCAAGGGCCGTCTCGTCCTCAAAGGGGGAACTGCGCTCAACCTGTTTTTATTCGACCTGCCCCGTTTGTCGGTTGACATCGATCTCAACTACATCGGTGCTGTTGATCGCGCCACCATGCTCCAAGAAAAACCGAAACTCGAACAAGCAGTGCAGGCGGTCTGTGGACGGCTTGGAATCCAGGTCAAACGGGTTCCGGGAGAGCATGCAGGGGGAAAGTGGCGCCTTTCTTATAGCAGCGCATTGGGTCGTCCGGCACCATGGAACTCGATTTGAACATGCTTCTTCGGACCCCGCTCTGGCCTGCTAAACATCCACGAACTGGCCGCAGGCAAAATCGCTGCCCTTTTCAGCCGGAGCGCGAGCCGGGATCTTTTCGATATTCACAATCTGGTGCGCGAGCCGGGACTCGACATGACCCGCCTCCGACTGGGTTTCCTGGTCTATGGCGCCGCCAACCGGAAAGACTGGCGACAGATCGCCATTGAGGATATTCAGGCCGTGCCGGTAGATGTGGAGCGCCAGCTTCTACCCATGCTCCGCGCCAACCTCACACCAAATCGTTCCGAAATACTGCCGTGGACCGAACACCTTGTTCAGGAGTGCCGCAGGATGATCTCCCATATGCTTCTTCCGCTTCAAGCCCACGAAATAGATTTTCTGACACGCATCAATGAACGCGGTGAGATTGCACCCGAGTGCCTGACAGGAGATAAGGAGATGCAAGCAATCATCCGATCTCATCCTGCCTTGCTTTGGAAGGCAATGAATGTTCGCAACTATTTTGGAGGCAAGGATTAAGGGGTGGCTTCGTTCTGCTTCAAACGCTTTCAACGATTTCAAAGACTTGAACGACTTGAACAGCTCTGACTTCCGTCGTCTGTCTTCTGTTTTCATCATTCCAATCTTCCATTCCTCCAGCCTTTGGCTCCTGTCGTCCGACATCCCTGGCTCGGCGTAGCCCTGAGGCTCTCGAACGGGCGAAGACGGCTAATCTCCGATCTGTGACTTCCGACATCTGATCTTTGTTTTCTGCCTTCTGTCCTCTGCCCTCTGATCTCCGACCTCTGACCTCCGATCTCTGATCTCTGATTTCTGGCCTTTCTTTTGACCGTATCTGTCAAACCCTCCTCTTACACTGAGCGCAAAAATGGAAGGAGAGCCCTGAGCCTGCCGAATAGGCGACGGCGAGTGAACATTGGTCTTTATTCCAGGCAAAGGCGGCTGGTTTTTCGCAACTAGGTATTTCTACCTAAAAGGAAATGCGTAGTTCTACATATTGAGGCTGAAACTTCGCGAGTGATAAAATCATCGCCGGACTTGCTGCTTTTGCGAGCCTCTGCCGAACACGGCTTATCTGAGAGGCTTGGAACAGTTTTGGACGCAGATACACAGGATATGCAGGATATATTTTCCGGACTGAATTGGTCGGCTCAAAAGGACGAGGGGCGTCTCGCGATGGCAGGTGCCACGGAGGAGCTGTGTCCTCAGATTGTTATCACCTGGACGGCCGAAAGTCCCGGCAGGGAGGAGCGCCGGTTTGCTGGCGAGTGTCATTTGAAATGTGTTATGGAGAAAATGAGCCCGATCATTTTCCCATAACCACTTTCCAATGGCCTGCGGCCGATCCCGTAAATCCAGTGAATCCAGTCCAGAAGAAATCTCTGCGTTCCCTGCGCCTCTAGTGACCCTGTCGAAGGGTCGAAGGGGAACGGGCGAGATAAATATGAGTCGGTTAGCATTTTAAAGATGCGCCTAAAGCAAAGAGTGTTTCCGCGGTTGCATTTTGTGCAATGTTTACGTTGACTTAAGGCCCGATTTTCGCTAAAATATCTTTCGTTTTGCGTAATTTTGCACTTCCCGCGACCCGCGACCCCTGCTGCTCCTATCTGCAAGTGCCCGCGGTTAAGAATCCGAGATTATCTGACATGATTTACGGGATCTATTTTAACAACGTTCCCTTTACCAGGCCATGATGGCGAAAGGGATCAATGAGGAAAAAGCGAAAAAAGCTACCCAGCAGCATAGACGTCCAATACGAGACGATACTTGGGGATATATCGAATGTCATTGACGCTGCCAGGCGGTCAGCGGCCCGGTCTGTGAATTGCATCATGACGGCTGCTTACTGGCTCATCGGCCGCCGCATTGTGGAGTTCGAGCAAAAGGGAAAAAGACGGGCGGAATACGGTAGAGAGTTCATTGAGCAATTGGCCGGCGACCTGTCCGCTCGGTACGGCACAGGATTCCCGGTTCGCAATGTATGGCAGATGAAGGCGTTTTATCTCGCATGGCCGAAACCGCAGACAATGTCTGCAGAATCAGAAAATGCATGAGAAAGAAAATTGAAGTCTCTCCAAACAGCCAAGCCGCATAAGCTAAAAGGTCCCGGAGCGAAAGACTCGCTTCTTCCGTCTGGATACCTTGAAGTTTTGGAAGATATTAAGACACGGGTTCGCACAGCCCGGATTCGAGCGTCCCTTTCAGTCAACAGGGAATTGGTCACCCTTTATTGGGAGATTGGGCGTCTTATTTTGCAGCGGCAAAAGGCTGAGGGCTGGGGGACCAAGGTCATAGACCGTCTCTCCGTTGACCTCACGCGGGAGTTTCCTGACCAGAAGGGCTTTTCTGCGAGAAACCTAAAATATATGCGTAAGTTTGCAGAGAGTTATCCTGACAAGAAGATTGTGCAGCAGGCTGCTGCACAAATCCCGTGGTTTCATAACTGCATGATTCTGGATAAGGTCCAGGCTCCTGAACAGAGGGAGTACTATATTCGGGCGACCATCGAGCACGGTTGGTCGCGCGCGGTGCTCGTTCACCAGATCGAGTCTGAAGTTTATAGCCGCCAGGGCAAGGCTGTGACGAACTTCCAGACCACCCTTCCTGCGCCGCAATCCGACTTGGCACAACAGCTCGTCAAGGACCCTTATAATTTTGAGTTTCTCGGGCTCGGTATGGACATTTCAGAACACCAACTCGAAAAGGCGCTCATTGAACGCTTAAAGGATTTCTTGGTTGAGCTTGGAAAAGGCTTTGCCTTTGTTGGGCAACAATACAAACTTCATGTCGGGGATGAGGATTTTTACCTCGACTTGTTGTTTTATCATCTGCATTTGCGCAGCTATGTCGTGATTGACCTGAAGGTCGTGCCTTTCAAGCCGGAGTTTGCAGGCAAGATGAATTTCTATCTTTCGGCGGTAGATGAACAACTTCGCCACGCGGATGATCAACCCTCCATCGGCCTGATTCTCTGCAAGGAACGCAACCGGTTAGTGGTAGAGTATGCCCTGCGCGACTCCACAAAGCCAATGGGTGTTGCCACCTACCGGGTTTTGCCGCGGAAGCTCAAGGGTGAGCTGCCCACAGCCACGCAGATTGAGAAAGGGATCGGAAAGGCATGACCATCGGATCCACAGGATATGCTTTGACTGATCGTCTGCGGCCGTGGCGGCCGGAGTCCACGTAGG
>JARRRH010000422.1:0-4952 GCA_037380925.1 Deltaproteobacteria bacterium
GCTGGCGACGAGACCCTGTTTGAATAGTTGCAAGAAGTTCTAGATTCCACTGGCGGGGATAAATAGGGAACAGCGTAAGAGGGGCAGGAAGTATCAAAAACTTCCTGCCCCTTTGTTTTGTGCGCCAGGCATGGCGTGCGCGCTTATGTGAGCGCTATCCTAACTGTTGTGGTGACAGTAGGATGACTTGGAGGTGAAAGTCCTCTACCGGCCCAGCAAGGGGAACGGTTAGCCGGACGGCAAAGGTGCCCACCGCGAGGTGGGATCTGAAGGAAGCCGCAGGCAAAACACTGACCCGACGAACAGGAATCGCATATGAGGCGGCCGTATTGGGTGAGGAGGCAAATATCTTTAAAGCCCGATACTTGCACGGAGAATACGGTCGTAGATGCGGCGGGTATAAGTGTGAAGGTCGTACGCCTTACCCTGGGAGATCTGCGAACCTGCCTTGTGCTACCAGCATCGAGAGGTGCTGGGATGGGTTTGCAGAAGTCAGCAGAGGCCATATTAGTCGGACTGACCGGCCGATGAAGGGCCAAACCTGCCATTCGATGTGAGACGGATTTTCCGAGCGCCTTGAGCAGATGTCTCGGAAGAGAACCTAAAGCGGGAAGTATCGGACGGAATCCGAGAGGTAGCGCTAGGTGCTTAAAAGGAGCCGGGCAATGATGTCAAGAAAGCGGAGGATGGCAGGAACCGCCGTATACGGAACCGTACGTACGGTGGTGGGGGAGGACGGAGGGCGCGAGCCCTCCTCCTACCCGATCTCTTTTGAACTATTGGAGTATTGAACCGAGGAAATATTGGGTGAGAAGAAAGGGTGGTTTAAGTCCCCATTGTTCCACTATTCCATGGTTCCCCTGTGATATCGGGAGTATTTGAACATGCCAAAGGAAGCAATACCAAAAGGTTATGAACCCAAAGATGTGGAAGGGCGCTGGTATACTTACTGGGAGGAGAATCGGCTTTTTCAACCCCAGCTCAGATCGGGTAAGGAACCCTACTGCATCGTGATCCCTCCTCCGAATGTGACCGGGTCACTGCATATGGGACACGCGTTAAACAACACACTTCAGGACATCCTTTGCCGATTCAAGAGAATGAAAGGGTACAATGTGCTATGGCAACCGGGCACAGATCACGCCGGCATAGCCACACAGAACGTGGTGGAGAAAGATCTTGCCAGGAGGGGCCTGGATCGTCATCGGATCGGTCGCGAAGCATTCATCAAGGAAGTATGGGGATGGAAAGAAAAGTACGGGGGCGTGATCCTGAACCAACTTAAACGCCTGGGTTGTTCATGTGATTGGAGCCGGGAGAGATTCACCATGGACGAAGGCCTCTCGAGAGCAGTCCGGGAGGTCTTTGTTCAGCTTTATGACGACGGTCTTATCTACAGAGGGGATTACATCATAAACTGGTGCCCGCGGTGCCGGACAGCTCTGGCTGATCTGGAGGTGGAGCACGAGGAGACGGACAGCTTTCTTTACTATATCCTCTATCCCTTCGAGAATCGTGACGGGGGTCTGGTCGTGGCCACAACCCGGCCGGAGACGCTCCTAGGCGACACAGCCGTGGCGGTGAACCCTGAAGACAAGCGCTACCGGGACCTCCAGGGAACACTTGTGATCCTGCCGATTCTGAATAAGTCCATCCCCGTGATTCTCGACAAATACGTGGACATGGATTTCGGCACCGGAGCCCTGAAAATCACCCCTGCCCATGACCTCAACGACTTTGAGATCGGCAATGCTCACCAACTGGAACGCATAAGGGTCTTTGGTTTGAATGCAGGGAAAGGATTTTGGACGATCTCAAGAATGCCGGCCTCCTCAAGAAGATCGAACCTTATCGGAATGCCATCGGCCATTGCTATCGCTGCAAGACCATGATCGAGCCCTTGCTCTCCAAGCAGTGGTTCGTCAAAACCGGACCATTGGCGGAAAAAGCGATGGCTGCCGTAAAGGAAGGGAAAACCAAGATCGTTCCTTCCAACTGGGAAGCAGTGTATTTTGATTGGATGAACAACATTAGGGATTGGTGCGTGTCCAGGCAGATCTGGTGGGGCCATCGAATTCCAGCATGGTACTGTCAGGCCTGTGGAAAAGTGATTGTGGCGAGGGAGACTCCCAAAGAGTGCCCTGCCTGCCACAGCTCGGATCTTGTGCAGGAAACGGATGTGCTGGATACGTGGTTCAGTTCAGCGCTTTGGCCTTTTTCAACCCTTGGATGGCCGGACGAAACAGAGGAGCTGAAAATCTTTTCTCCTACTACAGCCATGGTCACAGGCTTTGATATTCTTTTCTTCTGGGTGGCCAGAATGATGATGATGGGAATTCAGTTTATGGGCGATGTCCCCTTTCGGGATGTGTATATCCATGCCTTGGTTAGGGATGCGTACGGCAAAAAGATGAGTAAGTCCAAAGGAAACGTCATTGATCCATTAGACGTCCTTGACCATTACGGCACAGATGCCTTTCGCTTTACCCTGGCAGCCCTTGCGGCCCAGGGAAGGGATATCAAACTGTCGGAAGAACGCATTTCCGGATATCGCCATTTTGTTAACAAGATTTGGAATTCGGCAAGGCTTGTGCTCATGAACGTGGATGAGGAAAGTAAAAGGCCGCCTAAGACGGCGGTCTACTCCCTTCAGGAGCGCTGGATTCTGGCAAGACTTCACTCGGTGAGCGGTGAGATTACCAACGCACTGGAGGCGTATCGTTTCAATGACGCGGCAAATCTCTGCTACCAGTTCGTATGGCATGAATTCTGCGATTGGTACCTCGAAATGGTCAAACCGGGGCTCTACGGAGAAGACGAACAGGTCCGAGCATCTTCCCGCTACATTCTTCAAAAGGCACTCATAGCGGTTTTGAAACTCCTTCACCCCTTCATGCCCTTTGTGTCCGAGGAAATTTGGCAGAGACTGCTAGGCACAGAAGGGAGCATCATGGTCGCCCCATTCCCGGAACCTTCCGAGTTTCCACTTGATCAACAAGCCCTCAGGGAAATGGAATTGCTCATGGGGGTGATCACGGGAGTGCGCAATATCCGTGGGGAGATGTCTATACCCCCTGCCAAAAGCGTGGACATTGTCTTAGACATGCCCAACCGCGAAGAAGGGAAGGTTGTTCGTCAAAACACCGCTCACATCCAGAACCTCGCCAGGGTAGGCTCCGTTCAGGTGGCAGCCAAGGTAGCCAAACCAGAAGCATCGGCCACCGCTGTGTTTGGTGAAAACCAGGTTCATGTGCTTCTCAAAGGGCTCCTCGATTTCCAGGAGGAGCAGCGTCGCTTGAGAAAGGAGATCAAGAAAATTGAGAAGGACATGGAGCTTGCGGAGAGGAAGCTTTCCAACAAGCAGTTTATGGATAAGGCGCCGGAGGAGGTCATCGAAAAGGTGAAAGAGAAAGTGTCCTCTATGCAACTCCATCTGGAAAAGCTCAACCATAATCTGAACTTTTTTGCATCCATTGATGATTGAAAATTCCCTATTCCTGAATCGTTTGATCAGAACGGCTTTGGAGGAGGACCTCGGCCCCGGGGACCTAACAACCGACGCCATTGTGGACCCGGCTGCAAAGGGGAGGGCCGTGCTTCTGGCGCGGGAAAGCCTGGTTCTGGCCGGGCTGCCCGTGTTCAGAGGGGTTTTCAATTTCTTGTCTCCGGACCTGGGCTTTGAGTTTTACTTCGAGGACGGTGGTACGGTACCCGCCGGGGAAAAGATCGGCGTGATTTCAGGGGCCCTAGGAACTATCCTGAAAGGGGAACGCACAGCTCTCAATTTTCTGCAACGTATGAGCGGCATCGCCACTTTGACCAGACGCTATGTGGACAAAGCGGGATCAAAGGTGAAGGTGGTGGACACGCGAAAGACCGTACCAGGCCTCAGAATACTGGACAAATACGCGGTGCGTATGGGTGGTGGGTTCAACCACCGGCTTGGGCTGTTCGATGGGATCCTGATAAAAGACAACCACATTGCGGCTGCCGGCTCTGTGAGGAGGGCCGTGTCTCTCGCCAAGAAGGGCGCGCCCCATACCGTAAGGGTCGAAGTTGAAGTGGAGGACCTCACTGCCGTGGAAGAAGCCATTCAAGCCGGAGCCGATGCCATTCTCCTTGACAATATGTCTCCACAGATGATGAAAGAGGCTGTTGCTATTGTGGCAGACAGAGTCGAGATCGAGGCGTCAGGCAACATCACTCTCGAAAATATCGAGGAAGTGGCAAAAACCGGTGTGAACATCATTTCTGTGGGTGCTTTGACCCATTCGCCGCGCGCAGTGGATTTGAGTCTCGAAGTGATCAAAACATAAGGACCTGGACTGGTGGAGTAGCCGGCTTCGCCATATTAGCGTCTGGCTACGACGGCTGAATGGAAGTATCGGACCAGGTCCCTGGGGAATGATGGAATGGTGGAAAAATGGAATAATGGGCCGTTAGCCCAGCCTATTTCTTTTGACCCAACATTCCAACATAGCATTATTCCTGTCTTCGATTTGTCATGAAACCCTATGCCATTGAGATAAAAAATGTTACTTTTTCCTATGAAGGAACGGAAGTGCTCAAGGGCGTGAACTTGAGCCTGGAGCAGGGAGAGTTCCTTGGAATCATCGGTCCCAACGGAGGGGGGAAAACCACGCTTCTCAAGCTCATGCTGGGCTTGCTCAAGCCCGACCAGGGTGAGGTGTTGATCCTTGGCCAGCCCGCCCACGATGCCCGCCACAGGGTGGGCTATGTGCCGCAGAATGTCGATTTTAGCCGGGATTTCCCTATCTCGGTCATGGATGTGGCTCTTATGGGGCGGCTCTCAAAATCCCGTATCGGCAAAAGGTACACCGAGAAAGACCGGCAGAAAGTCAAAGAGACCTTGAGGAAGGTCGGTATGGAGGAATACCAGAACAGGCTCATCGGAGTGAACATACAGGGCGATGAGCCCCTGATCCGGACGG
>JARRRH010000423.1:0-3243 GCA_037380925.1 Deltaproteobacteria bacterium
CAGGTGCCGAAATTCTCCTCAACTATATGCCTGTGGGTTCTGAAAACGCCACCCGGTTCTATGCGGAATGTGCTTTGAAGGCCGGAGTGGGTTTCATCAACAACATGCCGGTGTTCATTGCGAGCGATCCTTACTGGGCGGATCGTTTTAAGGAAGCAAAGCTTCCAATCATCGGCGACGACATCAAATCGCAGTTGGGCGCGACCATCGTGCATCGCGTATTAACAAATCTTTTCAAAAACAGAGGGGTCAACCTGTTTCGCACTTATCAGCTCAATACAGGAGGAAACACGGATTTCCTCAATATGCTTGATCGGGAACGTCTCACATCCAAGAAGAGATCCAAAACCGAATCGGTCCAATCCCAACTGGGTGACCATCCTTTGGACAGTGAAAATATCCACATCGGGCCCAGTGACTGGGTGGCCTGGCAGAAGGACAACAAAGTCTGTTTTATCCGCATGGAAGGAAGGCTTTTCGGCGACATTCCTATGGAGCTCGAACTCCGCCTCTCCGTAGAAGATTCGCCCAATTCAGGGGGCGTTGTCATTGATGCGATCAGATGTTGTAAGCTCGCTCTCAACAGAAGGAAAGGCGGCGTTTTGTATTCCCCCTCCGCCTATTTTATGAAACATCCCCCCAGGCAGTTCACCGACGATGAAGCGCGCCATATGACTGAGGACTTCATCGCCGGCAGGAGGGATGAGTAAGACTGCCCTACCTTTTCACGGGTTTCTGGCCGCGTTTTTCACCAGCCTGCTGGACGTGATCTTTCAATGCCGTGCAGACGATGGCGGAAGACGATTCCGGAGATAGGACCATGAAACACCCCCAAATCAAAACAACCCTTCCAGGACCTGAAGCGTCCAGGCTGATTCAAGTGGACAACACCTATGTGTCCCCCTCTTATACCCGTGTCTATCCCCTGGTTGTCAAAAGGGCGCAGGGTCTCTGGGTTCATGATATGGATGACAACCTCTTCTTGGATTTTACCGCCGGCATTGCTGTCTGCGCTACGGGCCACTGCCATCCCCGGATTGTCCAAGCCATCAAGGAGCAAGCCGAAAGACTTCTTCACATGTCAGGAACAGATTTCTATTATGAGCCCCAGATCGCGTTGGCTAGAAAACTGGCTTCCCTGGCGCCGGGTGACGGTGTCAAAAGGTCCTATTTCGGAAACTCGGGGGCGGAGGCGGTGGAGGCTGCGTTCAAGCTGGCCCGCTACCATACCCGGAGAGAACTCAACATTGCTTTCTTCGGCGCTTTTCACGGCCGCACCATGGGTGCCCTTTCTCTGACAGCCAGCAAGACCATCCAGAAGAAGTACTATTACCCCGTTGTGCCGGGCATTACCCACATCCCCTATGGTGACTGTTACCGTTGTGCTTACCATCTCACTTACCCCGACTGTTGCCTGGAATGTGTGCATTGGGTGGAGGACACCCTGTTTCGCACGACCATGCCTGCGGACGAGGTAGCCGCTATCTTTGTGGAGCCCATTCAGGGTGAAGGAGGATACATTGTGCCTCCCCCGGAGTTCCACAGAGAGCTGTTCAAGATTGCAAAGAAATACAACATCCTCTATGTGGTTGACGAGGTCCAGTCCGGAATGGGCCGCACAGGCAAAATGTTCGCTATAGAGCACTTCGATGTTGTTCCCGACATCATCGCCCTGGCAAAGGGCATCGCATCAGGCATGCCTCTGGGCGCCATGATCGCCAAAGCAGAGATTATGGACTGGGAGGCAGGATCTCACGCGTCAACTTTCGGGGGCAATCCCGTTTCCTGCCAGGCCGCCCTGGCCACTATCCAGCTCTTGGAAGAGGAACTCATGAAAAACGCGGAAGTTCAAGGGAAACGCATGCTGGGACAGCTCCGTCAAATGCAAACCGATCATGAATGCATAGGCGATGTGCGCGGATTGGGACTGATGATCGGCGTAGAACTGGTCAAGGACCGGGAGACCAAAGAGAGAGCCGGTGACTGGCGTAATGCGGTCATCGCCAAAGCCTTTGAGAAAGGCCTGTTGCTCCTTGGATGCGGTGAAAACACCATCCGCTTTTGTCCCGCTCTCACCGTGACGGAAGAAGAAGTGGACGTTTGCCTTACCATTTTTGAGGAGTCCCTGCGGGAAGTAACGCAATAACGCGCTAGAACCCCGATCAGAGATCTGAAATTTAGTAGTTTTTGGCTGCAAAGAAAGCGGCTTTTGAAAGGCTGTTCAAAAATGCCCAGATACAAGGCGCCCGAAATCCTGAGGAGTGAGTCGTACGTTCCGATACGTCGCAACGACTCGCCCTATTAAACCGGCATCGCCGTCTCGCGTAGCGAGAGTTTAACAGGGCGAGGGATGAGGGCAACGCGGTAGATGGGCTTTTTTCAACAGCCTGCTAGGAGGGAGATATGGATCCAAGGGTCGACATCCTCCAAGGAGACATCACCAAGCAACAGGTGGACGCGATTGTCAATGCAGCCAACACCTCCCTTCTGGGCGGAGGCGGCGTGGATGGTGCTATCCATCGCGCAGCAGGACCGGAACTTGTGGAGGAGACAAGGAAGATCGGTGGTTGCCCCACAGGGGAAGCCAGGGTGAGCAAGGGATACAAACTCCCCGCTAAGTGGGTAATCCATACGGTGGGACCGGTGTGGAAGGGAGGCCAAAAAAACGAGGACCATCTCCTGGCGAACTGCTACAGAAATTCGCTCAAGGCGGCCAAAGAACGGGGCGTCAAGACTATCGCCTTTCCCTCCATCAGCACCGGGGCCTACGGCTTTCCTCTCGAAAAGGCCACGGAGATCGCCCTGACTGAAACCAAGGCGTTTCTTGAATCGGACAAAACCCTTCAAAAGGTGGTCTTCGTGTGCTTCGGGGAAAAAGTACTTAGCACTTACAGGAAGGTGTCCAAGAAAATCTTCGGAGACTAGACATTCCTCCACCCATGGAGACCTGTGGCCCCAAGCAGCCAATGACAAATGTCCAAACGAGAACACAAAGGACTTGAAGCGGTGTCGGGGAAAAGCGACTTCGTCTAAATGCTGGACTTTGAAATTGGAGTTTGGGCATTCGGATTTTGGCATTCATTTGACATTTGAGCTTTGGCATTTGACATTGAGAACTGGGGCTTTAGCCACCTCTGCGTTCGTTGCGTCCTCTGCGGTGAACGGCCGTTATGCCCTCGTTTTCCAGCCCCGATACGCCCGCATCGGTATGATCAAACCGAAAAAGGGAATCATGTACATGGC
>JARRRH010000424.1:0-3234 GCA_037380925.1 Deltaproteobacteria bacterium
CTCTCCTCCGATTATAGTGGGGGTCTTGGGAACTCTAATTTGGTTTTTTTCAGGAATGTTTTTTCGGCTGAAATCTCTTTTCAAGCAAAGCTGGCTATGGCCGGCGCTGGCATTCATCGCCCTGGCATGGGTCGGGCTCCTGTACACACCTGACCCCTACGGCTTCGGCGTCAACTATGCTGGAAAGACCTACTACTGGCTGTTTTGCGTGGCGCTGGCATCTCTCTCACTCGAAACCTTGCGACCTAGAATACTGATTAATGCTTTTCTTTTGGGTTTGGCTGTGAATGCCTGTGTCGGCATGTTGCAGTTTGCAGGATTCATAGCCCCGAAGCAAGGGTGGTTTTCAGGTTTAACGAGGGGCTACAACACGCTCACCGTTTACCTCGTGCTGGGCATTCTCATGTGCTCCTTCTACTTCGGAGAGGCAAAGGAATGGAGAAAGCGATGGGTTTTAATCCTGCTCATGGCTCTTTATTTTTTTCACTTGATTATTCTGGAAGGCAGGACAGGATACCTGACATTTATCCTGCTCTCGCCTCTGGTTCTAAAAACGCTCTTCAGAAAACTGAACGGCTGGAAGGTGCTTCTGGTGTGGGTATTAATCATGGGGGCCATGTCTTTGTCTCCAATCGTTCGGGAGCGTGTTCACCTGACCGTCAGTGAGCTGAAATACCACATGAACGCAGAAAAGGCCAAGGCCTGGGGTAGAGAATTCACGACTCATCAGGATCGATTCTATTATTGGTATGGTGCAGTTCGGATTTTTCTTGAAAACCCAATACTGGGTGTCGGTACGGGCGGTTACCCCATGGTGCTAAAGGGAAAAGGTAATCCGGATGACCCCATAGTTTCGCATCCCCACAACAATGTTCTGTACATGGCCGCGAGCTACGGAGTTTTTGGCATCGTTGTTTTTACATGGTTTTTCTGGGAGATGCTCAGAAATAGCCTGAAGGAAAGAGACACGGTTTTAGGCTATTTCATTCTGTGCACAGCTCTGGTTTTGCTTGTCAATGGTTTGTTCAACACAACCGTTCTTGATGCAGGGACTGTTCTTCTTTGGTCACTGGCGGTGGGGCTTCAGTCCGCATTGCCGAAGTTCGTGCGAGCGCGGCCATCGGCGGTCCCCAATCGCGGCTGAGGGGGAACTATACTTTGGGAACTTCTGTCATCACATGGTTTCATAGGGCTGAGCTGAGTCTTTTCGAATGCGGGAGAAGGTGAAGGATCATTTGCCCAGGATCTCTGTGTATATTATTGCTTACAACGAGGCGGATAAGATCGCGGCTGCAATAAAAAGTGTCACCTGGGCAGACGAGATTGTCGTGGCGGATTCATACAGTCACGACGGCACTTCGGACATCGCGAGCTCCATGGGTGCCAGGGTTGTTCAAATTCCTTTCAAGGGCTTTGGTGATTTACGAAATCAAGCTATGGCTGCGTGCACCCATGACTGGATTTTCAGCCTGGACTCGGACGAGCGCTGCACGCCGGAAGTTCATGATGAAATACGGGAAATCGTCAGAGCTGAAGAACCTGCGGATGCCTATTACATTCCGAGAAAGAATTTTTTCATGGGGAAGTGGATCAAGCATTCCGGCTTTTACCCGGATTATCGCCAGCCCCAACTGTTCCGAAGTGGAGTCCTGGAATTCGAACCCGACCCGGTACATGAAGCCTATGTGGTGCACAGCCATAAGGCTGTCGGTTATCTAAAAAACGCCATATGGCAGCTACCTTACAAAAGCTTCGAAGAACTCCTGCAAAAAGCCAACAGGTATTCTTCCCTTGGCGCAATCAAACTGGAGGAAAAGGGAAAAAGGGCTGGCCTGGCAAAAGCGCTTTTCCACGGCGCGTGGGCTTTTATCCACCTCTTTTTCCTGAAAAGGGGCCTGTTGGATGGGTGGCCCGGGTTTGTGATCGCTCTCGGGAATTTCGAGGGAACGTTCTACAAGTATGCCAAGCTGGCCGAGAGGCGAGCAAAATGGGGACCCCCTCCTAAGGGGACAGCCGGATAGGGACCGTTCAAAGGCTTTGTTACAAACGCTTTCGCCGTAACAGCTCCCGGTAAGCCGAGAGCGTGCTCGCTGTGGTTCTGTCCCATGTGAGTTCCTCTGCCAGGGCATGACCTTTTCGGCCCAGCTGGGCTCTCAGGTCTTGGTCCATGAGCTTGGAAAGGGTTTCTGCTATCTCACGGGGATCCCGGGGGTTCCTAATGATCAAGGCTTCTCCCCCTCTGACGTGCTCTGCAGCGCCGCAGTACTCCGAAGAGCTCATTGCAGCAGGCAGTCCAAACAGCATGGCCTCCACGGGAGCCATAGCCCAAGGGTCTGAGAGGGTGGGCAGGATCATGGCATCTGAAATGGCATAGAGCTCTTCGACGTTTCCCACCAGACCAAGGAAAACGACATGTTCACTCAGGCCGAGCTTTTTTGCGAGTTGCATGTATCTCTTTATCCTTCCCCCTCCCCCGCCAGCCACAACCAGTTTTGCCCTTGAATGAGGTATCAAGGCAAATCCATTCAGCAGTGCATCCAATCCCTTTCTCTTAAACTCGGTTCCAACAAAAAGGAAAACCAGATCCTCTTTGGAAATGCCAAGCTTAGCCCGCGCATTCCTAAGATCCGTGGCGTCATGAACCGTACTTCCCATATTGCGGCTCGCGCCAGGATAGGCGATGTGAAAATACGCATCAGAAAGAGGGTAATTGGCTTGAACGTCTTTCTTCACATTTTCCGACACAGCGACAAATAACTTCTTCCTGATGCCGGAGGTGAATTGCTTGTTCTCAAGCCAAAGCCAGGCCAGTTTCCGAGGGCTAAAGGCCACGGAGGACCATGCAAGAATTCTCTTCCACCATCTTGTCTCTTGCGTTATAGATGAAAGGAAGCAGGGGGAATGGATCGTCATAACATCAAATTGAGTGACCTTCTCGTGGGAGTGGACGATATCAAAAGAATTTCCTGCAGCCTTCCGGCTCAGATAGGAAAAAAGAATTTGATTCAACCAGGAAGGTTTGGGCAGAAATTTTGGAATTTTATGAAACAGGATGTTTTCTGTGCCTTGAAAGGCCCATTCTTGGGCGAACACATGGACCTCGTGTTGCAGGGCGAGACGCCGGGTAATCTCTAGGGCATATCTTTCAGCCCCACCTGTGGTGATAAAGCGCTTGATCAGCACAGCGATTTTTAGTTTTTCTTCGCGAGGCATGATGGGGTGGGTGAAACACCT
>JARRRH010000425.1:0-3222 GCA_037380925.1 Deltaproteobacteria bacterium
TTTTTTCTCCTCCTTCTTCGGCGCTTCAGCCGCCTCCTCTGACTTCAGGTCTCCGCTTTCGTCGAATGCTCTCCTGTCCTTGATGGTGAATCCTTTTTCCTCTTCAGCCATGGTTCTGCTCCTTTTTTACAAGGCGATTCTTCTTGCCGAATAAACTTCGTCGAAATCGAGAAGGTCTTCCAGAATGTCGTCGCTCACCGGAACGTTGGTGGTCAAGAGGATGACATTCTGTTTTTTCTCCTTCTCTTGACCCACTTGCATGCGACTGATGTTGATCTTGTGTTCGCCCAGCTTGGAAGTAATGCGGCCGATAACACCCGGCACATCATTGTTCCGGATAAAGAGAATGTGCCCTTCAGGGATGGCTTCCAAGTAGAAGTTGTTGATCCGTAAAATCCTCGGCATGGTCTTTCCGAAGATGGTTCCTGAAATAATGTTCTCCCCTTCCAGGGACTTTACCCTCAGCATGATGAGGCTGGCGAAATCCTCTGAAGTGGTGGTCTTGGACTCCACGACCTTGATGCCCCGATCTGAGGCAATCAGGGCGGCGTTGATGAAGTTGACATCGTCTTTGAGAATCGGTTCCAGAAGCCCCTTGAGCATGGCTGTTGTCAAAGGCGACACATCGTATTCCGCGATCTTGCCCGCATAGTTGATCTGGGCCTCGCTCACGCCGCTGTCCGTCAGTTGCGTTTGCAGGGATCCCATCTTTTCGGCCAGGACCGCGTAAGGCCTCAGGACGGTCATCAACTCGGCGCTGATGGCCGGCACGTTCACGGCATTCTTCACCGTACCGTGGAGCAGATACGCCACGACCTGCTCGGCCACGTCCTTGGCCACGTTGTCCTGGGCCTCCTGCGTGGAAGCTCCCAGATGGGGCGTGCAGATAAAATTCGGCAAACCCATGAGCTTCGTCATGCCCGGGGGTTCCTTGCTGAACACGTCAAGGGCGGCCCCTTGCAGGTGGCCGGACGCGAGAGCGTCACAGAGATCCTCTTCGTTCACAATGCCGCCCCGGGCGCAGTTGATCACCATGGCGCCCTTCTTCATTTTTCCGATCGCTTCCTTGTTGATCATGTCCAGGGTTTCATCGGTTTTCGGCGTGTGAATAGTGATGTAATCGGACCTCCGGAGCAACTCATCAAAGGAAACCGGCTCAATGTCCAGTTTTTCAATGGCCTCGGGCTTCATATAGGGGTCGTAAGCAATGACCTTCATCTTCATGCCCCTTGCCCGTTCCGCTACAACCCGTCCGATGTGGCCCGCCCCGATAAGGCCCAGGGTCTTGTTAAAAAGCTCTCGGCCCTGGAGTTTCTTTTTTTCCCATTTGCCCTCTTTGAGAGAGGCCGTCGCTTGAGGGATATTTCGAGACATGGCCATGATCATGGCCATGGTGTGTTCTGCCGCGGTAATGGTATTTCCTTCCGGCGTGTTCATTACCACGATGCCCCTCCGGCTGGCTGCCGGGATATCCACATTGTCCAGACCGATGCCGGCGCGGCCCACCACCTTGAGATTAGTTGCCGCGTCGATGATCGGGGCCGTCACTTTGGTAGCGCTTCGAATAATCAGCCCGTGATATGGACCCACGATCCCGGCGAGCTCTTCAGGGGCGAGACCGGTGTTTACATCCACCTCTATCCCCGGCGTCTCGTCCAGTATTTTGATTCCCACATCGGACAGAGGATCACTTACGAGTACCCTCATAAACGGCCTCCCTCAGGCATGGTGTTTTCGAATATTTACTTCCGCTCAGCCTCAGTGTATAAAACCAGGCTACGTCCCGCGAGAAATCTTTTCTAGTGTTATCAAAGACTTCTCACTCGCGCCCTTCCTTCGAAATGACACGGTTAAGTCTGTAACCGAGTGTTAGGATTATGCAAATAATCGTCACACAGGGTATATTTGTCAAGAAGGATGTTTTGGGCGGACCGGCGGGACTTAGAAAAAATGGCAATAATTTGGACAAATTAGTGAACAAAAGACTTGACTTTTCTACTGGCAGCTGGTACATCTGCATTAATTTTTTTCTTTCCGGGGAGAAACTCCCTGAAATTTCTCAAAGAAAGGGGGTGAGAGGATCGGGGAATAAGGAATGAGAACTTTTTTCGTTTCGACCTAAACGGTGTTTTTCGAAAACTAACTATTTCTTTAGGAGGAAAAAGTTATGCGAAAATTGCTTATTATGATGGTCGCCGTCACCTTTGTCGCGGGCTTCGCAGCATCGGCGATGGCGCAACAGGCGCTTTTCTATACGAGCGAAGAACAGCTGCCCGTGCCGCCTAAAAAGTCGCTTGATATTTACGGCAGTGTGCGGCTCATGACCTACATCCAGGACACGGACGAACTTGCGAGCAGTACCGGTTTTAGTGATACGGAACTTGTGTGGAATCTGGATGACGGGGCCACCCGCTTTGGGGCGAGGTTCAAAGAGGGCAAGATCGGCGCCAATGTCGAGATCAGACCCAGAGACAGGCAAAGCCTTCGAACCCGCTTCATGTCGGTCGGGGGGGCGAATGACCTTATGAGACATTGGTACGGCACCTATGACCTCGGCTGGGGAACCTTCTTCGTCGGCCAGACATGGGCCCCCACGTTTGCGCCGATCTGCGCCGAGTGTCTGATTGGTGGCGGCGGGTATCTGGATGGTTACGGCGACATGGGCGGCACAGCCAGGGCCCCCGGCCTGCAGCTGCACTTTCCTGTAAAGGCTGTAAACGGTCTCGCGAAGATCGCCCTGCTTACGCCTTATACAGACCCCACCACCGGGGCGGGCTCGATCAGCAACCTCACTGGGACAGCTGTCGAAAACGACATCAAGCTTCCCAAAATCGAGGCCAGCCTTGCCGGCGCTTTCGGACCCATCGGGTTCAACCTGCGCGGCGGTTATCAGACCTATGACGAGGTCGACGCCACCGATGCAGACACCAGCATCGATGCATGGATGGTGGCCTTCAGCCCGACCTACTCCATGGGACCCCTGTATTTCAAGGGTAACGTCTGGTTCGGCCAGAACTATACAGTCTACGGCGCCGGCGGTCCGGCTGTGGCCTTCGGCCAGTTCCCGACTGTGGTCGGAGGTTCCCTGCAGGACGTGGACGACTTCGGTTGGATGGGTGTTGTCGGGTTTAAGTTTAACGACATGGTGTCCATCGAAGCGGGGTACGGCCAGAGGGAAAGCAAGTATGACCTGGTGGTAGGAGAGTCGAAGGAACATACCGC
>JARRRH010000426.1:0-3220 GCA_037380925.1 Deltaproteobacteria bacterium
CCCAGCTCTTTCTGGATTTTCATCTCATACACTTTGATCAAAGCTCCTTGAACCGGATAGGGAAACTTTGTCCCTTCCCGGGCGAGGTGCCGGCAGTGGGCTATGACCTCATCGATTTTCTTAAACACCCGGATGTGGGGTCTGTTCACACGGAGGCCCCACAACTGAAGGGTGGACATGAGCTCGTCATGGCTTTGGCACTGGGGACCACTCATTTCCCCGATCCCGTAACAGAAGACATGAAGCGGACGCTTGGCGGTTATTCTCAGGTTGGACTGCATCAAAGCATCTTTTGCCGCGTCACCCATGGATGCAGACTCATGCACGTTACCAAGACTCTTTTCT
This sequence comes from Deltaproteobacteria bacterium, assembly GCA_037380925.1. Classification (GTDB taxonomy): domain Bacteria; phylum Desulfobacterota; class DSM-4660; order Desulfatiglandales; family HGW-15; genus JARRRH01. The sequence goes on from JARRRH010000426.1 coordinate 346, forward strand.
TGGTAGAAGTCCTCGGTTTCCATGTAAACGATGCCCCGCACTTCCAGAAGTTCGGGTATGGGTTTACGTTTTTCCACCTGAAACAGGGTGAGGGGCACGCTCAGGATGGTCTTGATGTTAGGTGTTATAAGCTCTCCCACCCGGCCGTCGCCTCTGGTGGAAGCGGCTGTCAAGGTTCCCTTTTCATAAACCATTTCCACGGAAAGGCCTTCGATTTCAGGCTCAACCGTGTACCCGAAGGAGACATCCTTGCCCAGGAATCCTCTTATCCGCTCGTCGAAATGGAGGATTTCCTCTTCCCGGGAAGCTTTAACCAGCTCCGGCATGGGCAAGCGATGCCTGATTTTCGGAAATGCCTTACTCCTCAATCCCTGAATCCCGCAATTCCCCAATTCCCCAATCTTCAATAGCCAATCGTCGATCATCAATGGTCAATCCCAAGGTCCCTCAATTCCTCAATTCCTCAAAACGAAAAGATCATCACGAAAGCAGGAAAGGACGAAAACACGAAAAAGAAGTTATCTTTTTCACGGTTTCAACGATTTTAACGACTTTTTACCCTGAGGGGGATCGAAGGGCAACGATTTCAACGGGTCTCTGAGGTTCTGAGGCTCTGATCTCTGAAGCTCTGGGTTACCAACCCCTGAATTCCCCAATCGTCAATGGCCAATCGTCAATCGTCAATCCCAAGGTCCCTCAATCCTTGACTATAACCCGGACGAGCAGTTCGAGGGCACGGCGGGAGATGTGTTCGAATCTGGGATCTTTAAAACCCGTGTGCCATTTCAAATCAAAGAGCTCATCGGAGACCACGAGCAGGCCCGTCAGCTTGATGGAACGGAAGGCGGCCAGGGTCATTAAAGCGGACATCTCCATGTCCACGGCCAAGACCCCTTCGTCTCTGTAAGCTTTCACTTTGTCCGGCGTCTCTCGATACGGGGCATCCGTGGTCCACACCGTCCCCCTCTGAAAAGCACATCCATCCTTTTTCAACGCAGCTTCTATTCTCTGATTCAGGGCCTCATCGGTTGTCACGGGCCGGTCCCCCACAGGATAGTGCCGGGAGGTTCCCTCTTCGGAGATGGCTCCAGTGGGAATGACCAGGTCTCCGATTTTGAGATCGGGTTGCAGGGACCCGCACCAGCCGTACACCCAGACCCGCTCAGCGCCCAGGGCGATGAGCTTCTCAACGCCCATGACGGCCTGCGGGGCGCCGAGAAAAGGCCCGCAAAAGCTGATTTCACCCCCTCTCACCGGGTACACCTTGAAAAAAACAAGATCATGGGGGAAAGCCCTTTCAGGTTGAACGTATTGAATAAGATAATCAAGGTCTTTTGGGATCAAGGCCAGGAGCACATCAGGACCAAGAGAAGGATCATTCTTTCTCTTTATGGGACGAATGAGCCCCTCTTCCCTGTCAATATTTATGGACCGTGTCATGTTCACGCCATGCCGCCTCTTGCAAGGCCTTTGAGAGGGGGTCCATCTTAGAAATTATCCCCAACCCTGGCAACTCTAAAATCCTCCGCAGGGCTTGAAGGAGCGCGCTGGCCTTCTATGAAAAAGGCCTTAGAAACCGCCACGGAGTTGTGCTAAAATCCGCTCGGAGCCGGAGGCACTTGCCGGCTGCGGACAGGAAAAAAACCTTTAGGTCCATCCGGCAAATGAGCACGAATGGCAAGAAGGACGATCGGCTCATCAGAAAAAGACGGCCCCAAAGGGTTTTCTGACAGGAATCTTTATTTCCTTGACAGTCAAAAAAAGTGAATATTAATGTATAAGTTTGCGGTTTTGAGCGGGAGAATTCCATTTCATGTTCGAAAACCTGTCTGAAAAACTCGGTAAAACCTTCAAGAACCTCACAGGGCGCGGCAGGTTAACCGAGAAGAACGTCCAGGATGCCCTCAAGGAGGTGCGGCTCGCCCTGCTCGAGGCGGACGTGAACTACAAGGTGGTGAAGACATTTGTGGAGGCTGTCCGCCAGCAGGCCATGGGACAGGAGGTTCTCGGAAGCCTGACACCCGGGCAACAGGTGATCAAGATCGTCAATGCCGAGCTTATTCGCTTAATGGGGGGTGCACGGCATGAGCTTGATCTGACCGGCAGGACGCCGTTTCCCGTGATGCTGGTAGGCCTTCAGGGTTCGGGCAAAACCACGACCGCTGGAAAACTGGCCCTTTACCTTCGCAAAACCGGAAGAAATCACTATCTCGTGCCCGCTGACATTTATAGGCCGGCTGCTGTCGAGCAACTCCAGAAGCTGGGATCCGAACTGGGCGTTCCCGTTCACAAGACCGACAAGAACCGAAAACCGGAGGATATCTGCCGGGACGCCTTGTCCAAGGCAAGTGCAGAGGGCGGCGACACGCTCGTCATCGATACCGCAGGCCGCCTTCACATTGATGAAGGCCTGATGGAGGAGCTCGTTCGAATCAGAGAGGGGATTCAGCCCAAAGAGATACTGCTGGTTGCGGATGCCATGACGGGCCAGGATGCCGTGAACGTGGCCAAGCATTTTAACGAGCGCCTCGATGTCACCGGCGTGATCCTGACTAAGATGGAGGGTGATGCCAGGGGCGGTGCGGCCCTGTCGGTCAAGGCAGTGACGGACAAGCCGATCAAGTTCATCGGCGTGGGGGAAAAGCTGGACGCCCTCGAGCCCTTTTATCCGGAAAGGATGGCCTCCAGAATCCTCGGAATGGGGGACATGATTTCCCTGATCGAGAAAGCCCAAGCGGAATTCGATGAAAAAGAGGCCCTCAAGCTGGAGAAGAAGCTCAAGAAGAGGGAGTTTGACCTGGAAGATTTTCAGGCGCAGCTGAAGCAGGTGAAGAAGTTGGGCTCCATGGAACAGATTCTCGGCATGCTACCGGGC
>JARRRH010000427.1:0-4159 GCA_037380925.1 Deltaproteobacteria bacterium
TCGATGAAAACTGCCTTTACCTTAAAGAGAAGAAGTGCCGCATTTGCGAATCAGTATGTGAGAATGACGCCATAGATCTTGAGCAAAAACCCAAGAAGGTAGACGTAAAAGTAGCGGCGATACTTCTCTCTCCGGGTTATGAGCCCTATGACCCTCAGGTAAAGGGCGACTATGGATACGGAAAGTTTGAGAACGTGGTAACCAGCCTTGACTTCGAGCGGCTTTTATGCGCCACCGGGCCGTACGAAGGTGAGATCCTGCGTGCTTCCGACAAGAAGCACCCCCACAAAATAGCCTGGATTCAATGCGTCGGTTCCAGGCGGGTGACCCCGGGGGACAACACCTACTGTTCAGCGGTGTGCTGCACCTACACCCAGAAACAGGTGATTTTGGCGAAAGATCATGACGCAGAGGCGGAGTGTACCATATTCCACAACGATATTCGGTCCTACGGCAAGGATTTTGAGACCTACTACCAAAGAACCGAGGAGCTTCCCGGGATTCGCTTTATAAGAAGCTACGCCTCCGTAGTCCGGGAGATTCCGGAAACCAAGAATGTCATTGTGAGATATGCCACGTCCGACGAGGGGGTAAAAGAGGAAGAATTCGATATGGTGGTCCTGTCCGTTGGATTGAACCCTCCTGCGGATTACGAGGACCTGGCAGAGAAGTTCGGCATCGAGCTCGAGTCACACGGATTCTGTAAAACCTTCCCCACCAATCGTATGGAGACCACGAGGCCCGGTGTCTTTATAAGCGGCGCCTTCCAGGGGCCTGTGGATATTCCCGAGTCGGTTTTCGGCGCCAGCGGAGCCGGCTCCCAATGTGGAGAATTGCTTGACTACAGGCGAGGTCAGCTGACCAAGGAAAGAGTCTTTCCGCCGGAAAGGGATGTGTCGGGAGAGGAGCCGAGGATAGGCGTGTTTGTGTGTCATTGTGGCGCGAACATCGGAAGGGTGGTGGATATTCCATCCGTTGTGGGCTATGCCTTGACCTTACCCAATGTGGTCTACGCTCAGGAACAGCTCTTTTCTTGCGCCACGAATTCCGCCCAGGAAATAACAGACATGATCAAGGAAAAAGGGCTTAACCGGGTGGTTGTGGCGGCCTGTTCCCCCAGGACTCTTGAGCCCCTGTTCCGGGACACCGTTCGGGAGGCGGGCATCAACCAGTACTTCTACGAAATGGCGAATATGCATGACGTGTGCGCTCTCCATAGCCGACCAGGGACACGAGGTTTACCTGGTGGAAAAGGAGAACGACCTGGGGGGAAAAGCAAGAAGACTCCACCACAATCTGGAGGGACTGGATGTCCAGGCCTATTTGCGAGATCTTGTGCGCAAGGTTTATCAGCACCCCGGAATCCATGTATATACGGATGCCGTGATCACGGAGGCTACCGGCTATGTTGGAAATTTCGTAACCAAGGTGAAGTCTGAAAGAGGGACCAAAGAGATAAAACATGGCGCTGCGGTCATCGCTATCGGTGCCGACGAATACCAGCCCATTGAATATCTTTATGGGGAAAACGACAAGGTCCTGACCCAGTTGGAGTTGGAGGACCTGATCAACCGCAAAGAAGAAAAGCTCGTCAACGCCCGGTCTCTGGTGATGATCCAGTGTGTGGGCTGCAGAAATGAAGACAGAAATTACTGCGCCAGAGTGTGTTGCAGCCACGCCATAAAGAACGCCCTGAACCTGAAGGGGCTCAACCCGGCGCTGGATATCACCATTCTCTTTCGGGATATGAGAACGTATGGATTTATGGAGGATTACTACCGGGAAGCGTCTGAAAGAGATGTCAAGTTCATCCGCTACATGCCGGATGATAAACCTCAGGTGGAAGCGGTTGAGGCAGAAGGCCGGCCTGTTTTAAGGGTCAGCGCGACCGATCCCATCTTGGATCGGAAGCTTGCCATAGATGCCGATTACCTGGCTTTGTCCGCCGCTGTGATCCCCCCCGCAGCAAACAAAGAAATAGCGCAGCAATTCAAGGTCACATTGGGACCGGACGGTTTTTTCAAAGAAGCCCATGTCAAGTTGAGACCGGTGGAGTTTAGTGCAGAAGGCGTTTATCTTTGCGGGATGGCCCACTATCCCAAGCACATACCGGAGGCGATCAATCAGGCTTATGGCGCTGCAGGCCGGGCCTTGACCCTTCTCTCCCACGACATCGTCACAGTGTCGGGGGCTGTGTGCGAGGTGAATGAGAAGAAGTGTATGGGGTGCGGGGCATGCATCTCAGCCTGTACATATGGTGCCATAGAGTTTCGTGACACAAAACAGGGCAAAAAAGCTGTGGTGAACCCAGTAATCTGTAAGGGAGACGGTCTCTGTAACGCCAAGTGTCCAACAGGGGCTATTGTGCTGAAGCACTTCACCGATGGCGAGATCTTGAGCCAGATCGATGCGGCAGCCCCGGAGGAAGAGATCAAGCCACACATGGATGCGGCGGTGGGTGATGCGTAGACATGCAGAAAGAACGGAATCCTTTGTGAGCGTAGCGAACTACGTGCTAACGAGGTGAGAAAGAATGAGCGCAGCACTGAAATTCAAGCCCCGAATATTGGGCTTTGTATGCCACTGGTGAGCGTACGGCGCTGCTGACATGGCTGGAGTTTCCAGACTACAATATACCACGGAAACCAGGCTGATTCGCGTCATGTGTTCCGGCAGAGTCGACCTGGAATTTGTTCTAAGAGCCTTCTCAAACGGAATGGACGGGGTGTTTATTGGAGGCTGCCGTCTCAATGAATGCAACTACGTTACCCAGGGAAATTACCATGCCCTGAACATGGTGCTCCTGTGTCGGAGAATTATGGAACGCATAGGGCTGAATCCGGAAAGGTTGAGGATCGAATTTATGTCTTCCGGTGAAGGCAATATTTTTACCGAAGTCATTAATGATTTCGGAAAAAAGGTTAAGGAGTTAGGACCACTCGGCAAAAGCGAAGACATAGACGAAGATGAATTAAAGTCCAAGCTTGAAGAAGTGACAAAGCTCGTCCCCTACATTAAGATAGCAGAAAGGGAGAAGCTGGGGGCCCGCCTTGAAAAGGCTGAAGAATATGAGGGATATTTCACCCGTGAAGAAATAGACGCGTTATTTCGTGAAATCCCCTCCTACTATATTGATCCGGGCAAGTGCCAGGCCTGCATGATTTGCGCGAGGAGATGTCCTGTAGAGGCGATTGACGGCCGCAAGAACCAGATCCATATCATCGATCAAGACAAATGCATAAAGTGCGGAACGTGCTTTGAAGCATGCCCCCCTCGCTTCGGTGCGGTGCAGAAGATTTCCGGCGAGCCTGTTCCGCCTCCTATTCCCGAAGAACAAAGAACTGTAGCCAGGAAGAGCAAAGAAGCATAGGTTATAGAACAGAAAGATCGTCACGAAAACACGAAATGCCGAAAGCACGAAAAAGAGATTGAGGTTTTAACGGTTTTTTACGACTTCAACGTTTTGCATCGCCATAATCTGACCTCTGATCTCGGACCTCCAAAGCTCTGGTTTTTCAATTCCTGAATCTTTCGGTTTTCATTCGTCAATCTTCAGTGGTCGATCGTCAATCGCCGGGTTCCTCAATCCCTGAATTCGCCACTGTCTCTCTCTTATCCTAACAATCGGCGTTCATCAATCCAAAAGGAGAATTCAAGAAAATGATCAGTGGGGGAATAGATTGCGGCGCCAAGAACACCAAGACGGTCATTATAAAGGATGGGAAGATCATAGGCAAAGGTAAGGTCTTCACGGGTTTCGATCAGAACAAGGCCATTCTTGCCTCTTGGCACATGGCTCTCAAGGAAGCGAGAATTTCAGAGGATCACGTTGAAGCAACCTGTGGAACCGGATCGGGAAAGAACGCTATCCGGAACGTGAAGAGCCTGGTCAATGACATCAAGGCCATGGCCAAAGGGGCCGGCTATTTTTTCCCCAAGGCGAGAAGCGTGGCGGATGTGGGCGCAGAGGAAGGCCGGGCCGCAAAGCTGGATGAGAATGGCAACCCAGTGGACTTCGCCATCAATGAAAAGTGTGCGGCAGGGGCCGGTGCTTTCATAGAGGCCATGGCCCGGGCCCTTGAAACCACACTTGAGGAAGTGGGTCCCCTGGCTTTGAAATCGGACAAGGAAATTCCCATGAACGCCCAGTGCGTCATTT
>JARRRH010000428.1:0-3217 GCA_037380925.1 Deltaproteobacteria bacterium
CTCATTTCACCCAGCTCGTGGTACAGGTAGGTCTCCATTTCCGCTTCGGATATGCTTGCCAGAAGGCGTTGCAAGCCCTTTTGGTCATTTTCCTTCAAACCGTAAGCCCCGAGCGCCACCCTGAGAGCCGCCCTGCCGGACTTTTTCACAAAGAAGATGCTGTCCCACAGGAAGAGCTTGGCGGACTCCTTTCTCAGGACGATGAAATCCCCCTGGGAGAGCGCCGGAACCGTGAAAAGATCCCGGGCCAGCTCTCGGCCGAGGACAAAAACCGGCAGACCGTTCACCTCCCTTCTCTCTTCAAGAACGGCCAGAAAGAATGTGGGCCTCAGGCTGTGAACATACCCTGCGCCGTAAAACAGACCGTGAGGCTCCAGCACCGCGTTGATCGGGCCCGGCTCAAAGGGGTCATATGGAACACCCGAGATGTTGATGGGGCTGAATTCCTTTTCTCCCAGCCGATCCCACTCCTCCTCTTTTTCCCCGATCCATTCCAGGACTTCTGAAGGCTCCTTTTCCACCCACGGATCAAGGCCCTTTTCCCACTTGTAGAGGTCCCTGAGTCTCAAGGCCAGGCCACACACGGAATAGAGGCCGGCGTGGCGGGAATCGCATATGGCGCAATTCTCCAGAACCTGGGTGGTAATGACATCCACCTCGAACCTCTCTTTTTCGATCACTCCTCAGCCTCTCTCAGGTTTTTCCTTTACCATGAAAATAGCTAACCGGAAACCGCGAGTCAACTCCATTCAGCAGGAGCGAGGGGAGGCTTGTCCTGCCGTCCGGGTTCTTTCAACTGGATGCGGGCGGTTGTAGATGGCGGAGCGGGGAAGAGGAATTTTTGTCGATTCCCCCTTGACGGAAACGGCCTCTAAGGGTATGAGATGAGGGTAAACGTGACAATTCCCTCCGCATGCGGTTACAAGTGATGTCTGAAACAGTCCAAATCATATTTGGTTTCCTCGTCTTAATCGCGGTCTACATTCTGACCCGCTACATCCTCCTCTGGCGCATCAGGCGCTCTTCCATGGTGGTCATCAAAGACCTCGAGAGGAGGAAGGCCCTTGACCCCGTTTCTTCAGCTGAATTGCCTTACGCCGAATCCAGTTTCTTCAGATTCGGTATGAGAGATTTCAGGCCCAAGGCCTTGGAAGGCTTGGTGGAACACGGAATCGTCGGAAAAACGTCCAACGGCAGATACTTCCTGATGAAGAAAATCAGAGATCTGGAAGCCGAGGGCGTTCGCCCATAGGGGCTTTGAAAAAATCCGAGCACCGTTCAGTTCAGTTCCTTCAAAATCAAAATGGCTTTGCCGGGACTGTCTTGCCCGGCCATTAAGCGGCCGTTCCTATGGTGCGGGGTTACCTCGAGCGACCCACACCAACACCCGCAGGAAAAGCGAAAACCGGAATCTTCAGTCCGAGACGTGCTGAGCCCTAGGGAAGGGCCGGCATGGGGGCACCGGCTCCATTATCCCAGCACTCAGCGGGAGTCCCACATTCGGAGGAGTCTCCTTTCCCCCGTATCATCGCGCGGGGGAAGACAAATGGGAAAGGATAAAATCCCCGCAGACGCGAACAACCCGGGGTGCAACGGGAATGCGCTTTAGGAAAGTAAACGTCACCCCATGAAATGAGGATAAAAAAAGGCGTGCAGAAAACGAACCGGTGTCTCTTTTTCAAAGGTTGGGTTTTTCGAGCAGACGTGACCTTGAGGAAAAGGGCCGCAAAAGAGGAAGGAGGTGAGGAAAACTCTGAGGTCCTTTGAGAGCGAATGATCTTTCACTTACAGAAAAAAGGAGCGCAAAGATGAAAAAAACCATGTTTCTTTTGGGTTTGACGGTGGTGTTGCTGAGTTTCTTCGTATTGGGGATGTTCGGTCCGGCCTGGGCGGCCGGCAAGCCCATGCGGTGGAGGATGACGACCACCTGGACTCCATCCATTCAGCTCATTGAAGCCGACAGGCATTTTGCGAAGATCGTCAATGAGCTTGCAGGGGGGGAGCTGAAAATCAAGTTCTTTGAAGGGGGATCCCTGGTCCCGCCCTTTCAGGTCTTCGAGGCCGTGTCAAAGGGAACCATCGACGCCGGGGGAGACTGGCCCAATTACTGGTCAGGGAAAGACACGGTTTTCGATCTTCTCGGGTCCTATCCTTATGGCTTGACGCCCATCGATTACATGGTGTGGATCTGGCAAGGCGGCGGATTTGAACTTTATCAGGAAGCCTATGGGAAGTTCGGTATGGTCTACCTTCCCCATGGGGTCACCCCGATGGAATCGGGCGTTCGCGGCCACAAGCCGATCAATTCCATCGAAGACTATAAAGGGCTCAAGATCAGGATGTCCGGCCGGACCCAGGGGAAAATCCTAAAGGATATCGGTGCCGCACAGGTCATGCTTGCCGGGGGTGAAGTGTACCAGGCCCTGGAAAAGGGTGTGATCGATGCAGGCGAATTCTGCAGCCCGAGCATCGATTGGGGCATGGGCTTCGGAGAAGTGACCGAGTACTGGGCCACCCCGGGTTGGCACCAACCGGCCTCTCTGCTCGGTGTGATGATCAATAAAAAGAAGTGGGACGCCCTTCCCGATCACCTGAAGGCGGTGCTCAAGAACGCGGCGATGGCCAACTTCACCTGGTCCTTCACCTTTTATGAGTATGGTTCCATAGACGGCACCCAGAAGTTTCTGGACAAAGGAATCAAGATCACCCGCCTGAGCGATGAGGATCTGGCAAAGCTCCAGAAACTGGCCAATCAACACACCGTGGAGTCCTGTAAAGAGAATCCTCTGTTTGCCAAGGTCGCCTATTCGCAGTTCAAGTTTCTGAAGGATATCTCCAAGTGGCGCAGTATTGCGTCTCCTTTTACCTATGGAAGAAATCCCGAGCTTCCTGACCTTGAAGCCATGAAGGCTTACGTCAAGTAACGCATTTCCCAACCACGAGCCTCGAGGCTGGCAATACGCCTCCGGGGCTCGTGTCGCCTTCAGGCATCTCTCCCCCCGCCCGAGGGCGCTCGGCAGCCGTCAGCTGGAAGAGCCGTTTCGTTCCCCTTTCCCGGAGGAATTGAGATTGAGAAAGATCCTAAAAGCCATAGACGCCATGAGTGAATGGACAGGAAGGCTATTCAGCTGGATCATTGTGGCTCTCACTATCCTGGTCGTCCTCGAAGTCGTCATGCGGCGGCTCTTGAACCGCCCCACCATCTGGAACTTCGAAG
>JARRRH010000429.1:0-3215 GCA_037380925.1 Deltaproteobacteria bacterium
GCTTGTACAAGAGTGTATGAAAAAAACCGGTCGGTTGTGGGTTTTTGCTGACGAGGGCCAGGCCTTCTGGAGCGACAGGAAAATACCCGGGAGTATTGGGCAGGAGTCTTTTCGGATCCGACTGCACAAGCCATACCGCTGCCCACCAGAAATTCAGAACCTCACCGACTGTTATGCCGGACGATGCCAAATAAATCTTCAGCTCGTTATGGCAGGTATTCAAGCAAACATAATTCGATTGGTCACCTGCTCTGAGCAAAGAGTCGCCAAACAAGCGGGACAGGAGGTCAGCCGTTTGCTCGGAGAGGGGCTACAGCCAAGTGAGATTGCAGTTCTTTCAGTTCGCGGAAGGGGTGCTAAAGAGAACATATGCCACATTGGGGAGCTGGGGGGACATAAGGTTGTCCCGGCCACGGATAGTAAAGCCGATTCTCACATCGTTTGTGATACTTTTCTCCGCTTCAAAGGTTTGGAGAGACCTGCCGTGATCGTCACAGATCTTCGGCTCGTGTCAAATCTCTACGAAATGCGGATGCACATGGCCGTTTCTCGGGCATTGAGCTTGTTGAGAATAGTTGCCTTACAAGCGGAGATTAAGAGAGATCCAAGGCTAGCTGAGCTGGTTTGAGGGCTTGATACAGAGATTTTCCGACGAATCAGGGAATTTTCCTTGGAAAGATGAACGGCTTTTGACCGTATTTGTCAAACACCCATATTATAGTTTTTTGTCAGAAAATCCATTATTTCAGTGGGGGACACAACATGTTTCGATTTTTGCATGCAGCCGATATTCATCTAGACAGCCCTCTAAGAGGCCTCGAGGTGTACCAGGATGCTCCTGTGGATCAAATCAGGGGTGCCGTGAGGCGCGCCTTTGATAATCTGGTGGATCTTGCTATCCGGGAGGAAGCAGCTTTCGTCCTTTTGGCTGGTGATCTCTTTGACGGGGACTGGAAGGATTACAACACCGGCATTTATTTCATAAACCGAATGGGCCTGCTAAGGGAAGCTGGTATCCGGGTCTTTATCGTATCCGGCAACCATGACGCAGCCAGCCAAATCACTCGTGCTCTTCATTATCCGGACAATGTGACGCTTTTTTCTCACAAAAAGGCAGAAACCAAAGTTCTTGAAAACCTCAATGTGGCTATTCACGGCCAGAGTTTTCCTTCAAGGATCGTTTCAGAAGATATGACACAAAATTATCCCCAAGGAGAATATGGCCTGTTTAATATCGGTCTCTTACATACGGCCCTGACAGGTAGGGCAGGGCATGAGCCCTATGCCCCATGTACATTGGATTCGCTGCGATCAAAGGGATACCAGTACTGGGCTTTGGGGCATGTTCATCAGCGTGAGGAAGTATCCCAGGGACCCTGGGTCGTTTTTCCGGGAAATATCCAGGGAAGGCATATTCGTGAAACAGGAGGCAAGGGTTGTACGATGGTCACGGTGGATGAAGGGCAGGTATTGGAAGTCGAGCATCACGATATTGACGTCTTCCGCTGGGCAGTTTGTCAGGTTGATCTCAATGAATGCGAAACGCATGAAGAGTGCTTCGACCGAGTGCGACAGTCCCTGGAAGACGAACTTGGCCGGGCTGACGGACGTCCAATTGCCGTTCGGCTGCTTCTGGAAGGCATGACATCTCTTCATGGAAGTCTCCACGAAAATTCGGTGCACTGGGTGGAAGAGTTCAAGGGAATTGCAGCGAGCCTGATCGAAGTCTGGCTTGAAAAAATCCTATTTCACACTCGTAAGGAAGTCTCTTCTGATGAGGTGTCAGGGAAGGGCTCCCCCATAGCCGCCCTCAACAAAGCAGTTGAAGACGTTAAGCTCGGAGAACTGCGTCTCCTTGATCTCATACCGGAATTTGAGTCACTCCGAAATAAACTTCCTCCCGAGTTGCTCAGCGATGATGATCCATTCAATGTGCATGATGAAGAGCTGGAGGAACTCTGTGAGGATATAAAAGAGCTTTTGACAGGAAAAATGCTGCGACAGGAAAGTCATCATGAGAATTAAACAACTCGATCTGAAGGCATTCGGGCCTTTTACTGACCATGTGCTTGACTTCTCCTCCAAAAACCCGGGACTGCACATAGTCTATGGGCCAAATGAGGCCGGCAAAAGCAGCTGCCTCCGTGCACTCAAATCTCTTTTCTTTGGTATCCCGGCGCAAACCAATGACAACTTTCTTCACCCTTACGATCAGCTAGTGATTGGTGGCTGCCTTCAGGGAGAGGACAGCCATGAGCTTACCTTCTTCCGGCGGAAAAAGAGGAAGTCGGATTTGTTCGATCAAAATGATGATCCTCTTGATCCGGCACGCCTCGCCCCTTTCTTGCAAGGCATGGAACAGGAAATGTTCGAGTCACTCTACGGGATTGATCACGAGGCCTTAGTTCGCGGTGGCCAGGACATGCTGGACCAGAAGGGCGATGTGGGCCAGGCTATTTTTGCCGCAGGTGCAGGATTGAAATCTTTGCATACGGTCTTTGAAGAGCTCGAAAAGGAAGGAGACGATCTTTTCAAACCACGTGCTTCCACAAAGGCGATCAATGAGGCGCTTTCTCAATATCGGGATCTCCAAACACAAATGAAACAGGCTTCCCTCTCCAGTCGGGAATGGCAGGAGCACAGAAGAGCACTCCAAAAGGCGGATAAGGACCTCATAGAAACTAAAGCCATGCGGAGTGAAAAAGACCGCGAAAAACGCCGGCTGGAGAGGTTACAGCGGGCATTGCCATATCTTAATCAGCGCAAGATCTTGATGGAAAACCTGGTAAATCTTGGCAATGTAATTGTATTGCCGGCAGATTTTGGGGAGCAACGGAAAATCCTTGATCAGGAAAGAAATGATGCGACAAACCGTCTCAATGCAGCGGATTCAAGAATGGATGAAATTCAGAAAAGAAAGGACGGGGTTTCTCTACAGCAAGGCCTTCTGAATCGCGCTGGTGAAATTGAAGAAGTGTATCAACGCCTCGGGGAATATCGCAAAGCCACAGCGGACCGCCCTAGGCTGGAAGGAATGCGGATCAAATGCAAAACCGATGCAGCGACCCTGTTGAAAGAGATTCGCCCCGATTTGCCGCTAGATCATATCGAAAGCCTTCGACCCGGCCTTTCAAGACGGAAAACAATCTATAACCTTGGCAATCGATACGAGGCCTTAGTCCAAAAAATCGAACAGGCTGATCGGGAGATCCGAA
>JARRRH010000430.1:0-3213 GCA_037380925.1 Deltaproteobacteria bacterium
GCGATCAGCGGCGTTTCCTTTTGGGAGCTTTCCAGACTTTCCCTGAATGTCGGGTTCTGGGACATCGCGTTCCCCCAGTTCATACAGGGAGTGGGGTTTGGCACTATCTTTGTAGCCCTCAGCACCGTAGCCCTTTCTGACATCAGCAAGAGGAAGATGCAGGCAGCTACGGGACTCTATAATGTGGTGAGGCTTGTCTTCGGCAGCATAGGGCTGGCTTTTGCCGCCACTGCGTTGGATAGGGGAACTGTCCGGTATAGTGCCATCCTCATGGAAAACGTGACCCAATACAGGGACACGGCGCTGGAGTGGTTTAGGTCTCTCAGCGGAGCCATGGAGGCTAAAGGTTCAGATGCGTTTAGCGGTCAGTTGCAGGCCCTGGGTCTCATCAGTGCGGAAGTCACACGTCAGGCCATGATGATTGCCTTCAATCGTCTGTTTTTTATGGTATGCGTTCTCTTTGTCTTCTCCCTTCCACTGGTCTATCTCTTGAGGGTGCGGGCCGGAGGCGAGGCCCTCGCCAAGGACGGCCGTTCCGCGAGAGATGACATTTGAGCCGAAAGGGCTCTTCATGCTTACACTTTTTTTGACGCCAAAATACAGGATTTCACTACTTCCTCAAGGTCTGTTTTTGGGATAACTTTTATCGGAATTCGCGAATTCTTCCTGGGAGGCCGGGTGCCATGGATGTGCCCCTTGATCATGCCATCATCTCCAGATTCCAATTTGCGCTCACGGCCATGTTCCATATTCTCTGGCCTGTACTGACCATCGGATTGAGCCTTTATATCGTGCTCATGGAAGGCTTGTGGCTCAGGACCAAGAAGGAATGCTACTATCGTCAAGCTCGCTTCTGGAGCAGGCTGTTCATTTTGAATTTCGCAGTGGGGGTGGTGAGCGGAATTCCCATGGAATTTCAGTTCGGCACCAACTGGGCGGTTTTTTCCAAAGCAGGCGGAGACATCTTCGGACACCTGCTAGGATTCGAAGCCACTATAGCATTCATGCTGGAGGCGGCCTTTCTCGGCATCATGATCTGGGGCTGGAAACGTGTCTCCCCCCGCATGCACTTTTTTGCCACCGCCATGGTTGCTTTTGGTTCGTCCTTGTCGGCTTTCTGGATCATGAGCGCCAATTCCTGGATGCAAACGCCGGCAGGAGGGGTATTTCAGAACGGTCAGTATGTGATGACGAGCAGTCTGCGTTCTATCTTCAACCCCGACATGCCTTGGGGCGTTTCCCACATGTGGATTGCCTGCCTGGAGATCACCACGTTCGTGGTGGGCGGAATCAGTGCATGGCACTTGCTCAGGAATCGTCACGTGGACTTCTTTCTCAAATCCTTTAAAACGGTCGTTATCGGTGCTGTTGTCATCACCCCGCTCCAGATTTACCTGGGCGACGGGTCAGGATTGGAAGTGGCCAAAAACCAGCCCACGAAACTGGCCGCCATGGAAGCCCACTGGCGTACCAATCCGCCCGGAACCCCTGCGTCATGGAACCTCGTGGCATGGCCCGACAAAGCCAAACAGGAAAACCTCTGGGCCATCAAGATTCCTTATTTTCTGAGCATCCTTGAGACCCGCTCACTCACCGGGCAGGTGAAGGGATTGCGTGACTTTCCAGTCAAAGACCAGCCCCCCATATGGCTGCCTTTCTATGCGTTCAGGATCATGGTGGGTCTGGGTTTCCTCTTCTTTTTCCTCGTGCTCTGGACACTCTGGAACTGGCGGAAGGGGAGACTGAGGACGGACCGCATATCGCAACAGAAGAAACTCTTGTACGCCTGGTTGGCAGCCTTGCCTCTTAGCTATCTGGCCATGGAATCAGGCTGGGTGACCCGTGAGGTCGGTCGTCAGCCATGGGTGATTTACGGTGTGTTGAGAACTCAAGACGCTGTGAGTCCTTTGCCGGCATACCCTGTGGTTGGTTCACTTATTATTCTGGGACTGATTTACTCAGGGCTGCTTGTTTTCTTCCTTCTCTTCGCCTGGTTCGTCATCTACAAGGGCCCTGAGCAGGCGGCTTCCTAAATGATCCGATTATCTAAGGGTCAGGAGAAAAGGAAGTGGAGAGCTATCTTGCAGACATTATGTTATTGATCATCGGCTTTTTCCTGCTTTACTACGCCGTGACGGACGGGTTTGATCTCGGCGTGGGGATTCTCTGCCTTTTTTCGAGGGACGCAAGAGAGCGACAATTCATGGTCGAGAGCCTGACGAACATCTGGCACACCAATCAGACCTGGCTGGTGATCGTTGGGGGCATGTTGTTCGGGGCCTTTCCCATGTTCTACAGTGTTATTTTTTCCGCCCTTTACATTCCCGCTGTTCTCATGCTTCTCGGCCTGATCTTCAGAGGCATTGCTTTTGATTTCAGTGAGGACTCCAAAAGCAGGCGTTTCTGGAATCTGAATTTCGGCGTGGGAAGTCTGCTCACAACTTTGGCTCAGGGATTCGCTCTGGGCGGCCTCCTTGGCGGTATCAGCGTCAAAGATGGACGCTTTGTCGGCGGCGTTTGGGACTGGGTCACCCCTTTCACCTTTCTTGTGACTCTCGGCGTCGTAGTCGGATATCTGATGCTGGGGGCCAACTATTTGATCATGAAAACCGTGGGGGATTTACAAAGAAAAAGCTTCCGGCATTCCTTCATCTTTTCAGCAGGCACCTTTATCCTGTCCGTGTCGGTTTATGTCTGGATCAACCTCATGTACCCTCATGCCGGCGAGAAGTGGGTCTCTTCTCCGGACGTTTACTATGTGATCGTTGCGCCTCTCCTGACCGGCCTAGGGTTTTTCATGGTGTTCCGTAGCTTGCGTAAACGGGCGGAAACAGCGCCGCTGCTGTGGAACGCCGTCACCGTCGTCTTGGGATTCCTCGGCCTATCGGCGAGCCTGTATCCCCACATGATCCCTCATATCGTTTCCCCTATAACGGTGGATCAAGCCGCCGCTTCCCCATCCACCCTGATTTTCATGTTTGGCGTCATGGTTTTCGTAATTCCCGTGGTCCTCTTTTACACCACGTACACTTACCAGGTCTTTCGAGGAAAGGTTGGGCCCCAGGAATAGAGGAGAGTCCAGCCCTCCAAGGTTATAATGAGGTATTCCCAATGAAAATAGACCCGTTTTTCCCCAGGCATCGGCGAAGACTGGTGCGGCGCTGCGGGTCGACGGTGCGATAATCGCCGTGCCGGAGTGCTCGATCCCCAGGT
>JARRRH010000431.1:0-3209 GCA_037380925.1 Deltaproteobacteria bacterium
ATTTCTTGAATACGCAGATCGGTCTTGATGCGCTGTTCCCTGCCGTCTTCATAGGTGATGGTCGTGTCCATGTGGACCACATCCGACTCCCCATAGAGCGCATTGACGATGTCGCGGTAACGGTTTTCAACAAAGGCCCGCCTCAATTTGCTGGTTCTGGTCAACTCTTCGTCATCCGCGTCGAACACCTTGTACAAATTGACAAACTTCCGGATCTTGGCCACGTCCGGAAGGTCCTTGTTGGCCTCCCGGATCTGCTTCTCCACCAGGTCGTAAACCTCGGGCTTTTGAGACAGCTCCGGATAACTGGTGTAGTTGAGTTTCTTCTCGTCGGCCCATTTGCCGATCACCGAGTAGTCGATGCACATGACAGCCGCGATGTAGTCCCGTTTGTCCCCCACCACCCAGGCCTCTTGTATGAAGGGGCTGAATTTGAGTCTGGTCTCCAGATATTGCGGTGAAAAGGGTCTGCCGTCCCTCAAGGTCATGACATCTTTGGAGCGGTCAAAGACCACCAGGTGTCCGTCTTCATCGATGAAACCCCGGTCGCCCGAGTACAGCCATCCGTCCACAAGGGTTTTTTGGGTCGCTTCCTCGTTCTTGTAATAGCCCTGGAACACGGAGGGGCTTTTGCTGACGATTTCCCCTTCTTCCGTAATCTTCACCTCGGTGTCCGGTATAGGGGTCCCGACCGTATCAAACTTCACATCCCCGTCCCTGTGGACAATGGAGATTCCGGCGATCTCGGTCTGGCCGTAGATCTGTTTCAGATTGACGCCGAGGGCATGAAAGAATCGAAAGTGGTCCGGTCCCATTGCGGCCCCACCCGTATAGGCGTGCCTGAGCCTGGACATGCCCAGATGGTCTTTGAGCTTTTTCTGCATGGAGATGTGGGCAAGCCAGTTCAGGAACTTCCAATTCCAAGGCACCGGCTGTTTCTCGAACTTGAGATTGGCCACCTTATACCCCACTTTCGTGGCGAATTCGTAAATCTTTCTTTTGATCCAGGTGGAGTCGATATATTTGACCTGGACACTCCGGGTCATCCCTTCGTAGAGTCGCGGGGGAGCGAACATGACATGAGGACCGATCTCTCTGATGTTTTCCTGGGCCGTCTCGGGCTCCTCAGGGAAGTTGAGGGTGTATCCCACCTGAAGCCCGCAGGAGATGGACATCATCTGCTCCCCGATCCAGGCGAAAGGGAGATAGGAGACGAAATCGTCCGTATCGTAACAGGGGTCGACGGACATGAGATTCCGTCCCATGGTCAGCATGTTCCAGTGGGTGAGGAGGGCCCCCTTGGGCAGGGCGGTGGTCCCCGAAGTGTAAAAGAGGAGACAGACCTCATCGCCGTGGCCTTCCTGAATCATCTTTTCAAAGAGTCCCGGCTCTTTCCGGTCCAGTTCCTTTCCCGTTTCCTGGGCCTTCCGTATGCTGATGAGAAACTCCTGGCCATAATTCCTCATCCCCTTGGGATCATCCCATACGATCCATTCAAGCTTCGGGCACTCGTCTTTTATGGCCAGAGCCTTGTCCACCTCTTCCTGGGTCTCTCCAATGAAAAACTTGGCATCGGAGTGGTCTATGATGTATTTGACCTCCTCCATCATGCAGTCCTGAAAGAGCCAAACCGCCACCCCACCGGCACAAAGAGCGGCCATCTCGGCCCAGAGGCCCTCGGGTCGATTGTCCCCGATCATGGCGACCTTGTCCCCTCGCTTGAGTCCGAGGCTGACCATGCCCAAGCAGAGATATTTTACGTTATCGTAGTAGTCTTGCCAGGTAAACGGGATCCATATGCCGAACTCCTTCTCCCTCATGGCCACCTTGCTCCTGCCATACTTCTTGCACTGCCGGGAAAAAAGCTTGGGGATCGTGAGGTCTTTGGTGATCTCTATCCCGGATCCATTCATATTTTCCTCTACCTCCTTGTGGAATACAGGTCCTCTTCACCCAGGTAGGCCTTGATCACATCGGGGTTTCTCTGGACCTCGTCGGGCGGCCCGTCGGTGATCTGGTTGCCGAAATTCAGGACGAAGACATTGTTCGAGATGTCCATCACGACACCCATATCGTGTTCCACCAGGATGCACGTGACCCTCCAACGCTCTTCCTCGTTGATGTCCAGAATGAACCTGGCCATATCCTCCACTTCCTCCAGGTTCAGGCCGGCCAAGGGTTCGTCCAGGAGCAGGAGTTCCGGGTTCAGGGCCAGGGCGCGACCCAGTTCAACACGCTTCTGGAGGCCATAGGGAAGCATGTGAACCGTCTTGTCCCGAATGCTTTCAATTTCGAGAAGGTCGATGATCTCCTCTTCTATGAATCTTCTGGCTTTCAACTCTTCCCGTTTGGTCTTGCCCACGTAAATGGAGCCGCTTATGATGCCCGACTTGAGGTGGATGTGTCGCCCAAGGCGGATATTGTCAAGAACGGTCATGCCCCCGAAGAGCTCGATTTTCTGAAAGGTCCGGGAGATCCCCAGCTGAGCGCGGCGGTGCGGATTCATGTCATTGATCTTTTGTCCGTTGAAGTAGATGCTCCCTCGCTGGGGTCTATAGAGGCCGTTGATACAGTTCATCATGACCGTTTTCCCGGCGCCGTTCGGACCGATAATGGAGTGGATCTCGCCCTTTCTGACTTCCAAGTTCACACCGGACAGTGCAGCCACCTTTCCAAAATACATGTGGACGTCCTCGAGCTTCAAGAGGGTATCGCCTTCCCTTAACTGCCCAGCTTGGACCATAACACCGGCCTCCGATTCAGGTTTTGTAATTTGTGGTCTTGGAATGTCTACCCGCCTGAGGTACAAGGCGGTTTGGTAGTTTCCAGAAGGCATCTTGGAATACGGCGATGGCGGGGCAAGGCATTCAACTGGGGCGGAAAGCGGTTTCCGGTCTTTCTCGCTCCTCTGAAGCCATCGTCACGGTACTCCATACTTTCCAATACCTGCGCGGGGCGCTGCCCCGCCTGATTACAGTTAGATAGGGTGATCATTGCGGTTGGCTGAATCTGGAATCCCTAACATCCGAAATGCGACTATACCCTTACTCATTCGCCGAATTTTTGTCAACCAGTTTTGTCGGCAAACTCCCCCCCGAGGCGCAGGGATTCTGTGCCGCGGGGTCCGGATGAGCAGCCTAACCGAAACGGGTCAGCCTGATCTGAGGGATCAGATTCTGATGACATTGGTTCAGGAAATACTCATCCGT
>JARRRH010000432.1:0-821 GCA_037380925.1 Deltaproteobacteria bacterium
ATTTTGCAGTGCGAACCGGGTCACCTTGGTGGGATCGATGACACCGGCTTCCGTCAGGTCTTCGTATTGTCCCGTTTCAGCGTTGAAACCGAAATTGTCCTTTCCTTCCATGACGTGCTGTACCACCACGGAGCCTTCGAAACCGGCATTGTTGGCGATCTGCCTGACCGGCTCTTCCAGGGCCCGTCTCACAATATTCAAGCCGGCCTGCTCTTCTCCCTTCAAAGAGGCTTTTTCCAGGGCTTTCACGGCTCTGATAAATGCCACGCCCCCTCCTGGGACGATCCCTTCCTCGACTGCCGCTCGGGTGGCATTGAGCGCGTCTTCAACCCGGTCCTTCTTTTCCTTCATCTCCACTTCGGAAGCAGCCCCAACTTTAATGACCGCCACACCGCCGATCAGTTTGGCCAGCCGCTCCTGAAGCTTTTCGCGGTCGTAATCGCTCGTGGTCTCCTCGATCTGGACCCTGAGCTGTTTCACGCGTCCCTCCAGTGCCTCTCGATTGCCGCCTCCATCCACGATGGTGGTGTTGTCCTTATCCACGCTGATCCTTTTTGCGGTACCCAGATCGTTCAGGGTAATATTCTCCAGCTTGATGCCCAGATCCTCGCTGATGACCCGCCCCCCGGTTAAGACGGCTATGTCTTCCAGCATGGCTTTACGACGATCTCCGAAACCGGGCGCTTTCACGGCGGCACAGTGGAGTGTTCCGCGCAGCTTGTTGACCACCAGTGTGGCGAGAGCCTCGCCCTCCAAGTCCTCTGCGATGATCAACAAGGGCTTTCCCGTTCTTGCGATCTGCTCCAAGATGGGAACCAGAT
>JARRRH010000432.1:884-4090 GCA_037380925.1 Deltaproteobacteria bacterium
CTTCATGACGCTGATCTTTTTTTCGTTCAGGAGAAGATACGCCTCTTCGAGTTCCACGACCATCTTTTCGGGGTCGGTCACGAAGTAGGGGCTCAAATATCCACGATCAAATTGCATGCCTTCCACGATATCGAGGCTCGTCTCCATGCCCTTTGCTTCTTCGACGGTGATGACGCCCTCCTTGCCAACTTTCTCCATGGCCTCGGAGATGATGTCACCGATCGTACGGTCGTTGTTTGCGGAAATGGTCCCGACCTGAGAGATCTCTTTCTTCTCCTTCGTGGGTTTCGAAATCTTTTTCAGTTCCTGGACAACCAGATCGACGGCCTTGTCGACCCCCCTCTTGATGGCCATGGGGTTTGCTCCGGCGGTTACGAGCTTTGAGCCTTCCCGAAAAATAGCCTGCGCTAGGATTGTTGCCGTCGTGGTTCCGTCCCCCGCCACGTCGGAGGTCTTGGAGGCCACCTCTTTGACCATCTGGGCACCCATGTTTTCAAATTTGTCTTCCAGGTCGATCTCCTTGGCCACTGTGACGCCGTCCTTGGTCATCTTGGGGGAACCCCACGACTTCTCGATCAGGACATTCCGACCTTTGGGCCCGAGGGTCACCTTCACGGCGTCGGCGAGAGTGTCGACGCCCCGCATCATCCTCTCTCTAGCCTTTGCGCCGTATCTGACTTCTTTCCCTGCCATATCTCAATCCCTCCTCAAAACGTTGATGCGTTTGCAGATGATTTCTTAAAAGCCATCCAGACTGACTCGTCTTACTTTTCCAGTACGGCCAGGATATCTTCTTCTCTCATCATGAGATGTTCCACGCCGTCTATTCTGATCTCGTTTCCCCCGTACTTGCCGAAGAGCACACGGTCATTCACCTTCACTTCCGGCGGAATCCTTTTCCCTTCCTCATTGAGCTTCCCGGGCCCCACAGCGATAACCTTCCCCTCCTGAGGTTTTTCCTTCGCTGTGTCCGGGATAATGATCCCTCCGGAGGTCTGCTCCTCTTCATCGATCCTCATGACCAATATTCTGTCATTCAAAGGTGTTACCTTCATTCTTTAAACCTCCTGTACAAAATTGATATGGGGGATAGCCTTCGCCTCTCGTCAATGACGTTTTCCACGTAAAAGCCCGACTCGGTCGGGCGGCTCTTCCTCATGGTTAAGTTGTTTATTTTATTTAAAATATGAGATGTGTTACTTTAAACATGTTTCGAGGGTTGTCAAGAGCGGTCCCACATTTTTGCAGGATGATTTCAAAGGAGACGGCTGTGCGGGCGTCTTATTCCTGATGAGGAGATGCCGTTCAAAGGGAAGGAAGCGCCTGGGAATGGAATTCTCTAAAGTTCAATGGCCGATCGTCCGATTCCCTAGGCGTTGGTTAAAGGGGAGAGTTTTGATCTGTTTTCTCCGTTCGGGGACCAAAACAAACGGGGAAAAAGCCCTTGACAACGGTCCATGAAGGTCATAAGTTGCGGAACATTTTGAAATTTAACGAAAATCATCACAGCGAGGGTAGGGCATTGAAGAAGATCTACTGGCTGATCATTCTCGTCATGGTGAGCTGCTGGTGTATCAATCTGGGGTTTGGTACGCCCGTTTCGGCCCAGCCAAAAACCTACACGGTGCAGAAAGGGGACACCCTGTGGGACATTTGCGAGAAAGTGTACGGAGACCCTGAGTTGTGGCCGCAACTATGGGAAATGAACCCCTTCATCACCAATCCTCATCTCCTTGAGCCGGGTGACACGATTACCTTGCTACCCAATGTGCCGACGAAAAAGACGGCCACCGCTGAACCCCCCCGACCGGCACAAGCGGAAAAGCCGATTTCTTGGGCCGGGAACGGTGTTGACGTGTCAGGTCTCACGAACGTCAATGCTCTCGGTTACCTCGCCACACAGAAGGTTGTGCCTTGGGGTGCGATTTTCGCGACCGATACCGAGAGAATTATTTTGTCTGCAGGGGACATGGTGTTTGTCCAGATGGACCCGGCCCGCAAGGCGAAAGCGGGGGATCTTTTCACCATATACAGGAGTTCAGTGCAATTGAAACACCCCTTCAACGGGGAGAGGATCGGATATGCCCTGTCATTCCTGGGCAGAGCGGCCATCAGAAAAGAGGTCAAGGAAAACCTGTACGAGGCGGAAATCACCGAGAGCTATCGAGCCGTTCGCCTGGGAGATGCGATTATGCCTTATGAGCCCGTGTCGCCCTGCGTTCAGCTTGCATCCGCCCATCCCCAGGTGACCACAAATATCGTCGCTATTAAAGAGCAGTTGGAAATCATAGGACAATTTTCGGTTGTCTACCTTCCGCTCGGGTACAATGAAGGCGTTCTCCGGGGGAACCTTTTCGAGATCCTGAAAAAGAGGCAGGTCGAATCCCCACTCTACACATCCCCCTATGAATTCAGAGACAAGGTGGCCCTCCCAGACATGGTGGTGGGACACCTGGTTGTCTTGGAGTCCAGACCCGACACATCGACAGGTGTCGTTATCGCCACCAAAGAAAACGTCCCGAACGGTGTGTCTGTCAGGGGCATGGAATGGACTCAGGTGCCGGACTTTGTTACCATGTTGTCCAGATGCCCTCTCGATTGATCCTCCCGCCAATCCCTTTGCTGAAGAAAGTGCTTGACTATACCCGGGCAGTTTGCTTTATATACGCGCCATTCTCTGTCCGTGTAGGAGTCCGTACTTCGGCCGTGTCAGACGCTTATTGAGCCTTTCTTCCTCCCCATGAAAAATTGGCCAGACAAGAGGTGCGCTTGGTTGGGCCTATACCTTGTTCCGGGTCTGGGCAATACCGGCTGTAAGAACCTGCTGGAGAAATTCGGGGACCCGGAAGCCATTTTTGCGGCCAGTCCCTCCGAGCTTTCGAAGGTCGATGGGGTCCGGGAAGCCACAGCCCAGAAGATCTCAAAGAGGGAGTTCGCTTTCTCACCGGAAGAGGAGTTGAGAAAGCTTGAAACATCCGGGGCGCGAGTTTTGGCCTATGGAGACGAGACTTATCCGGCTGCTTTAAGGGAAATTCATGACCCTCCCGTGCTCCTGTACGTAAAGGGGCGGGAGCTCCCCCCTGACCAGCTCTTGATCGCGATCGTCGGATCGAGAAACGCGTCCCACTATGGGCTCAGGTCTGCGGAGAAGATCGGGTTGGGGCTCGCCCTGCGAGGCGTCCACGTCGTGAGCGGCTTGGCGAGGG
>JARRRH010000433.1:0-3205 GCA_037380925.1 Deltaproteobacteria bacterium
TAATTATAATGATTGTCTTTGGAATAGTGGGATACATGATGAGAAAATTTGAATATGAAGGAGCCCCGTTGATCCTGGCATTTGTCTTAAGCCCTATGATTGAAGATGCCTTTAGGCAGTCGCTACTCATGTCTCAGGGTAGTTTATCAATTTTCTTTAATCGACCAATTTCTCTTGTTTTCCTCGTAACATCCATTTTTATTTTCGTTTCCCCAGTTCTACTTAGAAAAAGACCAAAGGCAACTGAGATAACTTAATGTTCTTCTCAGTCGACTTTTTGGATTTGTTTAGAATACGCCTGAAATTTAAGACACGAAGTATACTGGCCGTTTTTTATGTTTCAACCTTTAAGCCCGAGGCTAAATGAGAGAAATACTGTTGTGCCTTGGTTTTAGAAAAACCGAGTGCAAATACGTTTTCAGAATGGACGTCCTTATAGGGAATGGAGGATGTCGAGAATCTGTATCTCAGAATCTTGTAAAAAGCATTGTTTGATTCAGCAATTATTAGTCCACGAGGACTTTTTTAGAAAGGAGAATCTTTATGATTAGCAAGAATTGGAGTACCTCAGAAAGAAAATACGATGTTGTTGTTGAACGCGATGTGTCTATCCCTATGAGCGATAAAGTTATTATTGATTGTGATATATTCCGGCCGGATTCAGAAGGCAAATTTCCGGCTATATTGGGAGTTCACTCTTATGACAAGTCCTGGCAATCCGCTCCTTCTATGCCCCAGGGTTTTGCCACCAAGAATGGCTCGGTAGAGGCTGGAGACAGTAATTTTTTTGTTCGCAGAGGATATGCCCATGTCATCGCTAACGTTCGGGGAACCGGAAAATCAGGGGGAAATTTCGTAAATCTCGGGGCTAGGGAGGCTGAAGACTCCTATGAGATTATCGAATGGATGGCCGGGCAGCCCTGGTGCGATGGTAATGTAGGCATGTTTGGGGTTTCGAATTTCGCTAGAGCCGCCCTACAGGCAGCCGCACTTAACCCTCCACACCTTAAGACGGTGTTTGCTCCATTTGGTCATACCGATGCGTATAGGGACAAGGCCTATCACGGAGGAATTTTGTCCCATGCCTTTTATCATAGGTGGTCAAACAATGTTTTTAGGATTTGGGCTTCGAATCGAGACAGTGGTAAATGGACCAGCTGGTCTAAAGAGAAGTGGGGCGAAGAAAAATTTAAGGAATTGATTGCTGGCGCGTTAAGAGATAAAGAGATACAAGGCGTCCCGTATCTTGTTGAAGCATTGTTAAATCCAGAAAAAGGAGCAAATCCTCTCATTGTTGATGTTGTGCTTAACAAATTTGATGGAGAGTATTTTCAAGAGCGGAGCCTGAATTATGAAAATGTGAGAATACCCGTCTTTGTTGGTGCTTGTTGGGGCAATTACGGGCTCCACCTCCCTGGACCCTTTCGCGTGTGGGAGAAAGTAAGTAGCCGGAAGAAGATGGTCATCGGACCACCTTCTTATTTAGACCGCCCGCTTTACCAGTATCAATACGAGTCACTGAGGTGGTTCGACTATTGGCTTAAAGGGGTCGAAAACGATGTCATGAACGAACCACCTATTTGGCTTTTCATTATGAATACAGGTGAGTGGAGGACTGCAAGCGACTGGCCACTGCCAGATACGAGATGGACACCTTTTTACTTACATAGTCACGGGATTTTAAGCGAGCATGAATTCTTACCGAATGAAGGCTGCTCTTCCTTTGAAGACACCCCCTTCAATCTTCGTGGGGGTCTCAAATTCCTTTCCCCTCCCGTTGTAGAAAATACGGAAGTCCTGGGCCCAATCTCTCTAAACCTCTATGCTTCTACTACTGACGATGAAATCTTGTGGTTCATCAGCCTATTAGACGTGGATCCAAAAGGTGAGGAAAAAATACTCACGAGGGGATGGTTAAGAGGTTCCCAGAGGGCAATTGATGCGGACAAATCGAAGCCCTGGGAACCCTTCCATCCACATGCAAAACGAGAACCTCTGAAACCAAATGAAATTTATCAGTTCAATATAGGTATCGTTCCTACCGGGAATCTTTTCAAGGCAGGGCACCGAATTGGGCTCAAAATACGTTGCGTTGATGATGAGCAACCAAAGGATTTTCTTGGGGCTGTTGCTCAGGGCCACCTTTGGAGACAGGCTCCTTCATATATAACGGTATATCATGATTCTCAACATCCTTCTCATCTGCTTCTACCAATCACGAAGGGGAACGTTATCGGAACTTTTATGTCGGGAGGTGACGTCCAGCCCTAAAGTTTGTTATGTAGAGGGCTGCTGACGATATGGCGAGCAGTTTATAATGCGGAAGAAGCTTTGACTTCTGTGAGCGTCCGAATCTTTCCTGTGAGAACCAAATTGGGAGTCCTTTCCTGAGGAACACCCTTTTGGTGGGAACAAAACTTTTTAAAATTTATTTAAAGCCCGCATTGCGCTATAAAGTCTTGTTTGTAAGGACTGCTTCACCCAACAAGGATGTTGATTGATGAGATCTACGTCTGGTTCTCCTTTTCCCCTTATTTTGACGAGGTGTCCAAGCCATGGTAAAGGAAACAACCCGCACATTTTATGATGTTCCTATGTTTCCTGATTTCCCCAAGAACGAGTGGAATGGCCGAATCTCCAAGGCACAAGAAGAAATGTCAGAAAACGGCATTGATTGCCTAGTCCTATGGGGAAGGGAAAATGTTCGGTATTTTTTCGGATTCATGTCGATCCACTGGTACCTGAAAAGCCTCCAACCTGCGGTTGGAATTATCCCGGCCGGGGGAGAACCCATACTGATCGTCCCCGAGCTGTTCAAAGGCACTGCCGAAGGTTTATGCTGGTTAAATGATATCCGCACTCAGGCGGATACCCAGCGTTCGGAGACCCAGAGGTTTTTGCCTTTGGAAGTGGCAGGGGTGGTCCAGGAAATGGGGTACGGAAACAAACATATAGGGTTGGAAATGGGTCCAATGGGTTGTTTGTGGATTCCCAGGCCCCTGAACGATATTTTGGCTTTTCAAAAGGCGCTGCCGGAGGCGACCTTCGTGGACGGTGATCAGGTGATCTGGGGGTGCAGGATGATAAAGTCTTCTCTGGAAGTCGATCGAATCACGACATCGATTCATAAGATCACAGCTGTAGAACTGGCGATTGTAGAAGGATATCGGCCGGGTATGACAGAGGCGGACCTCATGCAGGTGAT
>JARRRH010000434.1:0-3204 GCA_037380925.1 Deltaproteobacteria bacterium
ATGATGTCACTCATGCGCGAGAAATAGCGGTTCAAGATGATGTTCACTTCCCTGGGTGGCATCTCTTCGGAAAGGCGGGTGAATCCTATGATGTCCGTAAAGAGTATCGTCGCGGTCAGCTCCTTGGGCTCCATGATGTTGTCTTTGGCTTCCTGACCACCCTGCAAAATCATTTCTATGACTTGGGGGGAGTGGAAGCGCTCCAACCTGCTCCGCATCCGCTCCTCTTCACGAATTTGATCGTTCAGGGCGGCCTGCTCAATCACCATGGCCATCTGCGTGCTGATCGCCTTGAGGAGCTCCAGATCGTCCTGGGTGAACTGTTTGTCGAACTTCACACTGTCCAACTGGATGACGCCTATGATGTTGCCCTTTCTCCAAAGGGGGACACACATGGCGGATCTGATTTTCTGGATCATCACGCTCTTTGCCCCGTCCAGACGGGAGTCGGCCATGGCATTGGACGTGAGCAACGCGACTTTGTCTTGGATCACTTTCTCGATAAGTGTTCGGCTGGGCCTCATTTCCGTGCTGACGGGTCCCCGTGCAGCATTGTATTTGACCACCACCGGGATGACCTCGTCACCCCGCCCGTCACCGGTGAGGACCAGGAAGCCGTAATCCGCATCAATCACCACAAACACAAGGTCCATGATCTTCCTGAGCAATTCGTTGAAGTCATGGATCTGATTGAGCTGACGGCTTATCTCGTAGAGCACGAAGAGAACCTTGTTGCTTCTCGCCAACTGGGTGAGTTGTGAGTCGGAACCCTCAGGCGCCTTGTCCCTCCGGCTTCTTCCGAGCGCTTTCTGTTTGCCGAGGGTGACCAGTAGCTCCCTGGACCCTCCCGAGGTCCTCAAAGGACTGCTTTCTACGATCTGTTGCCCGCCATTTTTGTATTCGCTTTCATCGGCCGGGAGGATGGAATCTGCGACGGTTTCCGCCTTCTCATTCTCTGCAAAGATCAGCTGATTCAAACCGACGTGTATCTTGTCGTTGTGTTTGAGGAAAGCCGTCTGGACCATCTTGCCGTTGATTTTCGTCCCGTTGTAGCTTCCCAAGTCCGAGAGGAAAAAACCCCTTTTCGATCCAACGATCTCCGCATGATGGCGGGACACGGTGGTGTCCTCCAAAACGATGTCGTTGTTCTTATTGCGGCCTATGGTGATTTTTCTTTGTTTGATGGGCAGACTGAAGATCCGGCCGTCACCGGTGAGAACTCGAAGGAGGGGCGCCCTATCCATTTCTTTTTCCTGTGAGAGGGTCACGAAATGCCTGTGAAAGCCTTGTGCCTAATCCTTGCGACACAGGGGCAGTTCGTCTTTGAAGAAGCCTCTTGTCGCGGCCCCCTGGGAAGTGCTGATTTCAGGAACTCCGTTTTGCCGAAGCCAGCCGGCGGGTCGATTGGGGCTGAGAAGAGAACCTACCACAACCAGTTTCCATTCTGATCCCATCGGCTGTTCACGGCGATTCCCACCTTGGAGAGAAGATGGTGGAACAGAAACCTCCGATTTCCCCTGAAATAGCCCAACTCTTCGCAGTGTGGATCAGCCTTGTAGCCCTCAGCGAGAGCTTCCGCCAGGTTCGTCGTTTTAGCCGTCTTGCCTGCTACGCACACATAGTCGAAGTGAATGGAGTGATAGAGTTTGTCTTCGACTGTGACTACCACCACGGCGTTGTCGGGCATTTTTTCCTCAACGGTGACATAAATGCTGAGAAAAAAACCCACGAGAAGAGCGCTTACAAACGCCACCGTGATGATCTGATAGGATCTCCTCATCACCAAATCCCAGGGTCTTTTAAAAGCTGAGCGTATAGCCCTGCCGTCCGGCTGACGAAGCGAATGCTCGGGGGGCTCTTGGAGCTCGGCATCCATGCAACCCGGCGGGCCGCACTTTTCATTTTGCGTTGTCTTTCTTCCCGGAAAGCGTTATCGAGGGCCTTTTTACTTGATCCCTCGGCTAAAGTCAACTTCTCCGGGCTCACTTTTATTGTCACATTCGGGGAATGGAAGAAAACCCCCCGCCTTTAGGCGAAGACTTCAGTTTGATTTTCGCAAAAGGATTCAACGGGTGAAGGATGGCCGCTTTTCCGCCGGCCTGCCGGGGTCTTTTTTGTTTCGTCCTGACTCCTCCACTGGACCCCTCGGCCCCTTGAATCCTTGTACCCTCAAGCCATAGGCTTTAGCCGATGGCGGTTGACTTTCTGCGACCGCCGGCAGGGCCGTTTCCTCTGCCGGCCTTTCTACCCAATTAATCGGTTCCTGAGAGCCATCGGATAAACGGATCGCGGCATTCGGCGTCTACTCGGAAACCCATTGAAAGACTGCTCTCAAACAATAAATCGGTGATCCGCTTTCTTGATCTACTGTATCTCTTCAGCATTCTTTTAAGCCAGGCTGAGCGCTGGTCCCTCTTTCCGGAGAGACGTCCAACGGTCGAGGCTCCGTCGGCACGTCAGCGTGGCACTCCTCGTCCGACAGCCGCCCCGGCCCATCTCCAAGGGGGTTGGGGTGACAAGGGAAGTGGGAAAAAGGCGAAAATGACAATTTCAAAGAAGCTCTTTTGTAAGGGGGCAACACGAATTCTGAAAGACGAGATGATAGTCATACAATTGACTAGTCGTCAGAAATATGACGATATAAGGCTACGTTTGACAACGGAATGACACTCATCCAAGGCTTTTGGGGATTTCGCGGAATTTTGGGGGCTTAGGAGACCTATTCGGCCAGATGTGTTTTGGGCTTCCTGGAAACGTAAAACCCGGAAATTACGAACCCGAAAATAAGTCCGAAGAAGCATCCGACGCTAAAGGCGATCCAATCCATCTTTCCTCCGCCCGGTTTCGAAAGTGCCGTATCCCTCCTGGTTCGGGCCTGCTTCAGGGAGAGGCGGCTTTGCCAACAGTTCCATGAGCGCTATCAATTCCAAGGCTGTGAGAATGTGTTTTTGCAGCGTACGGGGTCTCTTCGAGTCTTCGGATCGATCAGTATGGTCCATATCCCCACGCCTCCGATTCGGGTTCAGGGAACAGCAACGTCATCTGCGCGGTCTAGAGAGGCCTTCTCTGTCCTGCCACGAAAAATTGGTTTCTCCGATGGTCACTAAAAGCAAGGAATGTGCCATTTTTAGAATCCCTACACACGCCCGTTCCCCTTTCCCAAGGCTTAAAACACAGCCGTTTTGGCACAGGAAGAGGCCTCCC
>JARRRH010000435.1:0-3198 GCA_037380925.1 Deltaproteobacteria bacterium
CCAGCAGATCGTTGATCAACATCTCCATCTTCCGGGCCGCATCGCTCATGTATGTGAGATACTTTTCGCCCTCCCTTGAAAGGAGATCTCCGAAGTCTTCCCGCAACGCGCCGATGAAACCCTCTATGGTCACAATGGGGGTTTTGAGATCATGTGAGACGGTGTACACGAAAGTCTCCAGTTCCTCGTTCTTCCGAGAGAGTTCCAAAAGCAGACTCTCGAGTTTCTTCTCGTTTTCCTGTAATGCCTCCTGGGCCCGCTCTCTTTTTCCTATCTCATGAAAGGCCTGATCCCTCGCCTCCTTATACATCCGCATGCGCTGCAACAAAAAAAGAAGAAGCAAACTCAAGATGGCCGACAGGGCCAGACCGAAAGCCAGGGAGGATAAATTAGCGACTGAGCCGGACGAGTAAATGAGAGGGCTGGACTCGAGGTCAAGCCTCCAGATCTTCCCCGGGAAACGGATCTCCCGCACCACATGCAGCCTGTTCTGCATAACAGAGGGGGCGCTCTCCTCTTCACTCGCATAGATACGCTCTCCCCCTTCATACAGCCGGACCCTGAAATCTTTAAAGATATCTTCGGCCAGGCAAAGGCTCATGATTCGATTCACCTCAAAAGCGCCTTCCAGGTATCCCTGCAGGGCTTGCTGGTGGAATAAGGGTATAAATGCCTCGAACGTGAAGCCCTCTCCGTTGAATGGCGCGCAAGGGGTAACCGTCAACGGCCGGTAGGCCCCCACCTCCTGAAGGATCTCCCTTCTCCCTTTGGCCTGCGTGTTCTTTTCCTCAGGGAAGGCCCAGCGCATCAACCCTTCGGGGTCGATCCAGCTAATGGTTTTAAATACAGGATAATGTACGTAAATATCTTCTGCAAACTGAAGAAAGCGATCCCGGCTAAAATCGGGCGGCGTTCTCTCAACCCAACGCTCGGCCAGCACCCTGAGCGAAGCCATGCGGGCTTTCATGAGGCCTTCCACGCGGATCACGATCTGCTCGGCCGAGGTTTCCGTATGACGGAAGGCCAGTTCCCGTTCTTCACGGTTCTGGTGGTACCAAAAAAGGACGGTTGCTCCCCCAAAGAAGAGGAACACAGCCAGAACCAACAACACAGGAAAGGATCGAGAAAGCACGTTGAGCCCAAGTGATTTTGGCACGATCAATGGTACCGGATATCATTTTCTCTTTTGAGGTGGGAGTTTAGAGAGAAACCCTTTGTGTGTCAAGGCCTTGGCCAGAAGGCATGAGACTTTGGGGTCAGGGCGCAAGGGAGAATAATGACACCCATCCCATTTTCCAATTTTAAATCCTTGGGGACTTGTGATAGATTAACCTGGTTTCAAGCGAGAGAGACCATTTTGAAGGAGTACCTATCATGTCAAGAGTCATGATTAACCCGGCCACCTATGAAAATGTCCGGGAATCCGTAGAGAAAGCCTTCGAGCTGTTCCCCCTCGGAATCCAGGGGAAAAGGGTGCTGATCAAACCCAACGTACTCAGGGCGACCGAGGCCAAAGAAGGTGTTGTAACCAATCCAGCTGTACTTCGGGCAGTCGTGGAAAAGGTGGAAAGCCTCGGGCCAGATTCCATCATCGTGGGCGATAATCCCGGACTCTTCAGCTATGGCGCAAACGAGTTGAGCTTCAAGAAGACCGGCCTGATGGAAGCGGCGTTGGGTTATTATCAAAATATCGGGAACGATTCCCAAAAGGTGGACTTCAACAGCGATTTCATGCCGGCCGTGAGTATCTCGAAGGCGGTATCGGATGCGGAAATCGTCATCAGCCTGCCGAAATTCAAAACGCACGGGCTGACGATAGTGACCGGGGGGATTAAGAACAGCTACGGGTTTTTGCCCGGCGCCCAGAAGGCAAGACTCCACAAGGCCGCCGGAAGCCCGGCACGGTTCCATGAAGTGATTGTGGATGTTTTCCGCCTGCGCATTCCCGACCTGTTTATCCTCGATGCGGTCGTGGGCATGGAAGGAAACGGCCCGGCCTCCCCTGATCTCAGAGATATCGGTCTCGTTCTGGCCTCCGACAATGCGGTGGCACTGGACGCCGTCGTAGCCTGGATGATGGGATGCGATCCCGGCAGGTTGAGATTCCTCCGGAAGGCGCGCGAAGCGGGCCTTGGGGACTATGAAATCAGCCGGATAGAAGTGATCGGGGAATTGAAGAGACTCCCGGATTTCAAACTTCCTCCGCTAGGGGGAGAAGCAATCGGCGGCAACAAAGCCGTACAAGAGATCATCCACAGCCGGACCATTCTGAGGCCGAAGGCGGACCCCGAACTGTGCACGGCATGCGGAACCTGTGTGGACCAGTGTGCGGTGTCGGCGTTGAGCATGGGCGAAGACAACCTCCCCACGGTGGATGCCGACACCTGCATCACGTGTTTCTGCTGTCAGGAGATGTGTCCTGAAAAAGCGATTGCCCTCCAATGAAAAATCGCAGATCCTCCTTGCTTCTAACGGCTCCGCCGGCACCGGCAGGGCCGATGAACCGATTCCAACGCAAGTGGCATCAATTTGAATCCGCACGCTAAAAAGGTCATCACCCAAGGAGACCGCAATGGCAACGGAATGGTGGTCAAATTCCGGCTACCGTCCGGTCTTGAAGTCTTCGCTTTTCCGACTGAAAATTTTTACGGTGGGGACTGGGATCTGGGACCGACATGGAATTATGCGGTCATGGCCGACAAACCGTTTCTGGTGGACGCCGGACGCTTCGGGCAGGGGCGGAACCTGGTCCATATGATGGATGCCGCGGGCATCTCCGCAGGAGATCTTGATTTTGTTCTCATCAGCCACGGTCACGAAGACCACGACGGAGGCCTGGCGGAGTTGGTCGAATCCACTCACCTGAAAGTCAGGGGCCATGTCATTTATGACTTGCTCATCCGCCAATACCCTGAGGAAGCGCCCGCCGGTTACAAGAAAACGTTTCCGGCCAAGTGCTGGCGCTGCATGATGCCGGAGTCCTTCTGGTCCGAGAATTGTTTGGGGTATCACCGAGTGATGCAGGGCTTGAAGGTGGCTGCAGTTGGTGATGGCGAAGATCGACTTGGAGCGGGTATCGGCACCTGGCATCTGCCGGGGCACAGCCCGGATTCCCTGGCCGTTTTGGTGGGCGACGAGGCCGTGATTGTGGGGGACACCCTCCTCCCTGACATATCACCCTGGCCCACCACCGAGGAG
>JARRRH010000436.1:0-3196 GCA_037380925.1 Deltaproteobacteria bacterium
GGGGTCGTCCTCGCAGGCATGGCGCACCAGGAGCCGGGTGGCGTAGCCGAAGGTGCAGAGCCCGTGCAGGATGGGGCGGTCGAAGCCGGCGCGTCGCGCGAACTCGGGGTCGATGTGGAGCGGGTTGCGGTCACCCGAGAGGCGGTAGAGCGCCGCCTGGGTGGGGGGAATGGTCACGCTCGCCTCGACATCGGCGGCGGGCTCAGATGTCGGGTCGGCCTCCTCCGCGGCCTGCTGCGCTCCGTACGGCCGCACCTCGGGGATTCAATGGCCGGTGCAGGCCACACGGAATTGAGGGCGGCGTGTTCCATGTTCGGGTTGCTGCCCCTAAAGATCAGCATAGCCAACCCCACAAGGAGACCCACAATCGTCACAGCGATAATTTCAAACTTCTCCGAGGTATAGAATCGCCGCGCGAAGCCGGTCCAATCGTACCTTGAGGTCAGCCACCGTCGCATCACCATCATCGTTTCACCGGGATCTGCACCCCGAGGACACCGGTCCGAACAGTCCCCGCAGTAATAGCAAAGCCACGGCTCCGGGCTTCGAAGGAGTCTGTCGGTAAGCCCCGTCTGGATGTACCTGACAAGCCTCCTTGGAAAGGGATTCTCCGGTGTTGAAAGGGGGCACACGGCGGTGCAGTTTCCGCAGTTAAAACACTTGTTGGCGTCCTTCAGTCCGAATTCCTTGAGCTCCTTCATCAAATTCGGATCAACCTTCACACTCATTATCATCCTCCTCAGTGGACATCTCAGAAAATGTCCAACTCATCTAAAGCAAACGGCTTTTTAGAGCCTTTCCGACAACTCGATTTCCCTCCCCTTGCGGCTGTGTCCTAATTCACTTTTCGCGTGCTTCTGCCATTTCGACCCTCGCGAAAGCGAGGGGAGAAATCTTGGGATACCAAGCCCTTACAAATTCCAGATTCCTCGGCTATCGCCTCGGAATGACATTATTACACAACCTGCTGGCTCGAGGGGATAGAGAGGCGTTCGCTCTCCAGAGCACTACCATCCCTTGAAAGGGTTGGGCCCGACTTCTTCGAGCTTCTCCGCAAATTCATCCAAGAGGCCGGGAAGCTTCGGATAATCGATAATGGATATGTTTTCGAAGCGCACCCGTTCAGATTCGAGAGCCAGACGATCCAGTGTTTCTGAGACCTTGCTCAATCGGATGCTCGCCAACTCACTCCCCTTGATGAAGTGACACTGGTAGTCATCTCCGTGCTGGCATCCCAAAAGCAGCACGCCGTCAATACCCTTGGAAAGGGAGTCGGCAATCCACACCAGATTCATAGATCCCAGACACCGCAGTGGAATTACCCGGACCCAAGGATTGTAGGTCATGCGGTGCAGCCCTGCCATATCCAGAGCACCATAGGCATCGTTTTCACAGGCGAGCACGAGAATCCGAGGTTTTTCCTCATCTTCTTCCGGCACTTCCATAGCTTTGATCATACTGCCTATCATGGCAACGGAATAATTCTTGAACGAAATAATGCGTTCAGGACATGCTCCCATGCAGACCCCGCATCGCCGGCATCGGGTAGGATTCGGCAAGGGGTTTGCCTTTTCATCTTCATTGATGGCGCCAAAAGGGCATTCCACCGTACAGCGTTTGCACTGCGTGCACCGTTGCATGGCAAACTCCGGAAAGCTCATGTCCCCGGACCGAGGATGAACCGCTGCACCCCGTGCGGTCAGTTCAATACTCTGGATGGCTTTCATGACCGCGCCCGCAGCATCGTCCTTCGAGGAACCAATGCCCATGGGTCGACGTACGCAACCCGCCGCATAAATACCGGTGCGCCTAGTCTCATAAGGGAAGCAGATGAAATGGGAATCCGGAAACTCGTAGCGAAGGGCCGGCATCTCCGGGCCCTGCCGGTACTCCAGATTCAAGATTTTTGAGCGCCGGATCACATCCAGCGGGACCTCTTCCAGCTCAGCCTCCTTTTTTTCTTCGTCTCCTTCTTCGATGAGCTCCTTGCTCACATCCCTTCCAAAGGCCGTTGCCGGCACCACGCCCGTGGCCAAAACGACCAAGTCCAGGTCGTCCAGCAGAAGCTTCTCTCCCAGCAGCTCGTCTTGGGCTTCAACCGCCAGTCTTCCCCCATTTCCCTGAACGACCGGGGACTGACAACGGATGAACGTGATCCCCGCCTCCTGGGCTGCGCGGTATAGGTCTTCAGCTTGACCGGGTGTGCGGATTTCCTTGTAGACCACATACACATCCGCGTCCGAATTCTGGGACTTGACTCTCAGCGCCTGTTTCAAGGCCGTGGTGCAGCACACCGTCGAACAGTAAGGCAGATGCTTGGGATCCCGGCTCCCGGCACACTGAAGAAAGGCTGCTTTCGACACATCCTGACCGTCACTGGGCCGTGTGACGTTCCCTCCCTGATAGTACTCTTCGAACATGACATTGGTAATCACATTCGCAGAAGACCCGAATCCTAGTTCATTGTCCAGCTTGTTGGGGTCATAGGGTTTCCATCCAGCGGCCATCACGATCGCACCCACCCTGTGCTCGGCCGTGGTGCCGTTCTGGCTGATGGAGACCTGGAACACGCCCGGTCCGCCCACTGTCTTTTGGACTGTGGCGCCCGTGTAAACCGTGATCTTGTCACTGGCCGTGACTTCCTTGATCAGATCATCCAGGGTATTGTCTTTAATCTCTTTGTAGGGAGCCGTGGCAATCTGGCCGACCATTTTCTGGAATCCCCCAAGCTCCGCCTCTTTTTCTACCAGAACCACCCGGTACCCGGCTTTGGAGGCTTCCAGGGCGGAAGTCAGTCCAGCCAACCCGCCACCCACCACAAGGATGTCTCTGGAAATCTCTTCCTCCGGCTTGTAAGGTTCGGGAAGTTCCATGGCGCCCACTTTGGCCAAGCCCATGCGGAGATAATCCTCCGCCATCATCTGGGTGTCTTCTTCGCCGGGTTTCTGGGACCAGGCCACCTGTTCCCGGATGTTGACCCTGTCCACGACGCAGCTTTCAAAGTTGAAGACATCCACCATGACCCTATGGGAGCAAGCAGCGATCACAAGCGTATTGGCCCCTTCCTCGCCTATATCCTTCTTGATCAGTTCCACCCCTTCCTGACTGCACAGGTTGGGGTGTGTTTTGCAAATGGGCACACTGTTCTCGTCTGTAGCCACCTTACCTAACTGATCTATGTCCAGGGCATCCCCGA
>JARRRH010000437.1:0-3194 GCA_037380925.1 Deltaproteobacteria bacterium
GTCTCACATGTCCACTTTTTCCAGGTACCGGGTGATGGCGCCGTCGTATTCGTGGGTCAGGCGAAATACCTTTTTGGCCAGTCGAAACCGCGTCTCCAGAGAGGTGCGGCCGCCGGTCTCCTCCATCTCTTTCAGCACCGCGTCATAGTCCGCAGGGTCGACGATGACCGTCACGTCCCTGTAGTTCTTAGCGGCTGATCGGAGCATGGTGGGTCCACCAATATCAATGTTTTCAATGGCCTCCTCGAGGCTGACTCCACCTTTTGCCACGGTTTTTTCGAACTGGTACAGGTTCACCACCACGAGATCGATGTTCTCAATACCGTGTTGTTGCATCGTTCGCACATGTTCCGGATTATCGCGCATTCCGAGCAGGCCGCCATGGACTTTGGGGTGAAGCGTCTTGACTCGGCCATCCAGCATTTCAGGGAATCCGGTATACTCAGAAATATCAGTGACTGAGATGCCTCCGTCCCTGAGAGCCTTTGCCGTTCCCCCTGTGGATAATATGTGAACTCCGAACTTGGAAAGGGAATTGGCAAAAGCAACCACGCCGCTTTTATCGGTTACGCTGATGATCTCCCTTTGGATCTTCTTCATCTCCTAACCTCCACAGTGAATCATAGAAAACCTCTTACTCCGAGCAAAGTCAAATCTCAACAGCATGGGGTCTGCTGGAGTTAACCGTTTTGCAGCACTGGAGTATTGGGGTGCTACGGCAAAGAAAACAAGAACGGCTAACACAGCTTGAAAATGCCAAATGTCAAAGCTCAAATGACAAAGGACATCCTAATGTCAAATGACAAAAAGGAGGGAGCTATCGGGGTTTGGATTTGGGATTTTGACATTCATTTGACATTTGGATTTCGGCATTTTTCGGCCTCACCATTCCATTATTCCACTGTTTCTTGTCGCCATTAATCCATTACTCCAGGATTAAACAACGAGCCTGGAAGCTTCATCCGGGGAAGCCAAGACCACTGTTCTTTAGGCCCGGATCTTTTCTCGGTTTGGGCGAATGAATAATCTGATTGGTTTATCTCATGGATCGTGATATTTTTCAATCATACAGAAAAATAAAAGCCCCATATTTCAGTATTTCATCATTTCAGTATCCCGTTACTGTGTGCCATGCATCCCCTTTACGTCGCATACAAGGCTTTGACTTCCGGCCTCTTCATTTTCCTCTTCCCCCTTTTTTGGGCTTACCCGCATCTGACCGGTCGTTACCTTAAAGGACGCAAAGAGCGACTGGGCTTTATCGCTCACCGAATCCGGCGCAAACCCCACGGCTCTTTGCGGGTGTGGATTCATGCCGCTTCCCTGGGTGAAGTGAAAGCGGCGGCGTCCATAACAGAACAGATCAAGGACCTGATACCGGGCTGTGAGACCATGCTTTCCGCAACCACGGAACACGGCCACGAACTCGCAAGGCAGATCCTTGAAGAGGATACGGCTGTGTATGCGCCGCTGGACCTGTTCTTTTCGGTTCGCAGAGCGCTTTCCTTGGCTGACCCGGACCTCATGGTTTTTATGGAAACGGAGCTTTGGCCTGCTTGGCTCACCGAAGCGCATCGGATGGGTATCAAAACAGCCTTGATCCATGGCCGCATTTCGTCCCGGTCCATCAAAAGGTACCGGAAACTGCGGCCTTTCTTTCGCTCGATATTGGAAAATATGGATGCTTTCAGCATGATATCGGAAGAAGACGCCCGGCGCATCCGGCGGATGGGGGCAGATGGACGGAAGATCGAAATTCACGGGAATGCCAAATACGACTACCTGACCCGTCTCGTGGACCCATCCATAGAAGCGGAGATGCGTAAAATCTTGAACCTCCGGCCTGCCCAGCCTGTCTTTGTAGCCGGAAGCACGCGAAGCGGTGAAGAGCCGATCATTCTGGATGTGTATGAGAGAATCTCCAAGGTATTTCCAGATACGGTCCTGGTCATCGCACCGAGACATATTGTCCGAACCTCCGCGATCGAGTCCTTGCTCAGGCGCCGGGGTTTGCCGTATCAGTTGGGAACCCTGCTTAATGAGGACGGTGTAAAGCGAACCGCGCCCGTTGTGATCCTGAACACCTTTGGAGAACTTTTCGACCTCTACAGCGTGGGGACCGTCATCTTTTGCGGTGCCAGTCTGGTTCCTCGAGGCGGCCAGAATCCGATTGAACCGGCGGTCTGGGGCAAAGTGGTGCTCTATGGTCCCTTTATGGAGGATTTCCTGGATGCCAAGGCTTTACTGGAAAAACAGGGGGCCGGCATAGAGGTATCAAGCACCGATGCCTTTGTGGAAAAAGCGATTTGGCTCCTGAAGCATCCCGATTTGGCGGGTTCCTATGGGGATCGCGGCAGAGCTGAGATTTTAAAGAACCAGGGTGCCGGGAGAGGCCATGCGGAAGTCATCGCGCGGCTCCTGAAGTAAATTCAAATTGAGGGATTGAGGGATTTAAGAACAAGTACACAGTACCTAATACCCAGTACCGGTTGAGCAAGCCGAAGGGTGCTTTCCTGATGATCATTGAACGGACGAACGCTCTTTCTCGATGAGCGGCGCACTCTATCCTGGTTCGCCCTGAAAGTACCCTTTCGGGACCGTGACAATTCCGCGGGGTGTAACGGAAAAGCGCTTGCTATCCTCTTTTGGATTACAGCCGATTTCGGTGTGATCCGGGATAATGTTCTGCTTGTCAATGATGGCCTTCTTGATCTTAGAGTAGCGACCTACCACCACTCCATCGGAAATCACGGATTCATCCACAGTGGCCCAACTGCGTACGACCACGTTGTAAGCGAGCACGGAGTTGCGCACAACGCCGCTGATGATGCAGCCGGGCGCTACCAAGGAGTCCAGGGCTTTGCCCACACGGAAATCCTCAGGGCGTTCGCTGGCAAATATGAACTTTGCCGGGGGAGCCGGTATCTGGTGGGTATAGATAGGCCATTTGATCCCGTAAAGGTTGAAGTAAGGGTCCACACCGGTGAGATCCATGTTCGCATTCCAGTAAGCATCCAGGGTTCCCACGTCCCGCCAGTATGAAGAATCCCTGGTGCGAGACTGAAGACGGTGTTCCCGTTCCCCATTTTCGAGGGTCACGAAAATGACGTCCTCGATCCGGTTTTGCTGGCCATAGGGATAGGCATAGACCTGATGGGAATCCAGCATCTTCGGAATGATATCATGACCGAAAT
>JARRRH010000438.1:0-3188 GCA_037380925.1 Deltaproteobacteria bacterium
ATTGCGCTGGCAGGTGTCGCCATTATTTTAGGCTCGGCGCTTGTGCCCCTTCTGACGCTGCAGGAGAAGCTGGAAGAGGGGTGCTGAGGGGAAGGCGACAACGATCATCAGGTTTTTGAAAGGCTGAGGAAGATTTGACTTTTCAATGAAGATATTATAGTTCCACAGAGGTTACGGTAATTCCCAAACGCCTTCGTCTCCCATTTCATTAAGCGGGGATCCTGTGGGCGTGGGTCTTTATGTGAAAAGACCACTTACCGAGATCCACTGAACACGGAAAATAAACAGGAAAATCCTAACAGGCCGAGGCGACGTGGAGTCGGCGGGCTAACTTTTTCTCACCGAGGAGGAAAGGAGCATGGACAGGGCCACAGAGTTGAGGGCGCTGGAAACTTACAAAAAAATGTGTGATGATGCGCGCAAAGAGGATTACCAGGTCGAGGTCATGATTGAGTATGAGTCCAGGCTGCCCGGGGTCACCCCGGACATGGCCTTTTGGTGGTGGGATAACATGGGCCCCATTGAGAGATACCGATTGTGGAGTCCCGATCATCTCTCCTTTGAATGGGAAGTAGATCCGGCCGTCAGCGGACGTATCGGCGCCATTCACTCTGTCATCGAACATGTGGGTGACTTTACGGTGTGTCTCCGCCTTCGCTATGAAGATCCGAAAAGTTATCCCGGTTCTCGTCAATACAAGCACGCAATCGTGGAAAGTTCCTTGACCGACGATGATCATGTCATGGGATGGATTCTTCATGAGTTTGACCAGGTGGATGACGGGATCGTGATGAGGAACGTGTTTCATCTACCCCTGGGGACCCCGCAGGAGATCGTGAAGGGAATCATTGAGCACTCCAACAAGGAAATGGAGAGATTACCGGAATTCCTGCCCGCTTTGTATGCCGAAGCTTTGAGGAAACAGGGATGAGAAAGGAGGCAAACCATGCTGTATGAGGAAGTCAATCAACTCTTGGAACCGGGGTATTTACCGATTGAGACAGGGTATAAACGCCTGCCGAACGGAGATATGTATATCGCTGTTCTAACTCGAATGCCTCATTGTGAGGCGAAAATGATCGATTGGTGGTTCGGCTATGCCGGTGATACGGAGAAGTACAAACTCTGGCATCCCATGCACGTCGTTGGAGATTGGGACGAGCACTGGAGTCCAGGGCATTATATCGGTGCAAGCCATCTCGTGCACGAATATATCGGTGGAGAGCTTGTGAAGCTAAAGATCACCTTTTTCGAACCTTCTAAAATATTCGATACTTCAAAATTCGCCGGGGCCCGAGTCGGGGCTGCGGTCTGCGGAGATGTCGGAGCGCTTGAAGAGGATTTACCCATGGGTCACCTTGTCCATTTTGTCAGGGATACGGATCTCGGCTGCGAAATGCGCAGCCGCTTTTGGATTTTCAATGGCGATGAGAAGATCGGCGCCGGTTTGATGCAACATTGCATTGAGGAGATGAGTCAGCTCGGTGCCATCCTGCCCGATCTCTACAGGAAGGAGGGGGCAGGGAACTAAGCGGCAGCGCGGGTGTGCCGATAACTAAAACCTTTCCTGCGCCGCTCCGTGGAGCGACCGGAAACTCTTCTGGCCAATCGTGGGGAAGTAAAAGACGATGAGCCCAGACAAGAAGGGGGGTAACAAATGGATAAGAAAAACAAGGGGATGACACGACGGGATTTTATGAAAAGGGTTGGATACGCTGCCGGCGCGGTGGGTGTGAGCACCTCGCTGCCGAGGTTCATGTCTTCTACCTTTGCAGCATCCAAGGATCACATCCTCATCGGCC
The DNA here is from genome assembly GCA_037380925.1 of Deltaproteobacteria bacterium. Taxonomy (GTDB): domain Bacteria; phylum Desulfobacterota; class DSM-4660; order Desulfatiglandales; family HGW-15; genus JARRRH01. The sequence goes on from JARRRH010000438.1 coordinate 1,803, forward strand.
GGCCCTTGCCGATGACCGGGCCTGTGGCTGCGTTTACCCAGTCCACTCCCTGGCTGGATGACAACGCCATCGCAGCGATCAACAAGGACGGCGGCATCTACATCAAAGAGGCAGGAAAGAAGTTGCCCGTGAAGGTGAAGATCGTGGACACGGAGAGTAATCCCACCAAGGCGGCTGAGCTGGCCTCGAAGCTGATTCTCATGGACAAGGTGGATATCATGTATGTGAGTGCCACCCCGGCCACCGTCAGTCCGGTTGCCGCAGTCTGTGAAAGACAAAAGATGCCCTGCATCAGCACCATGATGCCCAATGAAATGTTCTTGCTGGGCGGACCTTTTTATTGGGCTTATAACGCGTCCGTCAACGTTTCAGATTTTATCGCGTCTTTTCTCCAGGCGTGGAACGAGGTGGAGACGAACAAGGTGGTCGGCTTGTGCGCGCAGAATGATGCCGACGGAGTGGCCTGGGCCCAAGGCGCCGGTAAGGCTCTCAAAGGCGCCGGTTATTCTATGATTGACCTGGGCCGGTTTCCCGAGGGAACGAATGACTATACCACTCAGATCGCGGGGTGGAAAAAGGGGAATGTAGAAATTCTTTTCGCAAACATGGCTCCCCCCGATTTCGCAACCCTGTGGCGGCAGTGCTTCCAGGCCAGATTTATCCCGAAGGTCTGTACCGCCGGCAGGGCGGGCCTCTTCTCGGCAGCCATGGAGGCTATCGGCGGCAACCTTGGTCTGGGGGTCACGGCAGAGCTGATGTTTCATCCTGAGTACCCCTATAAATCCTCCCTCACAGGGGAAACGGCAAAACAGTTTTGCGAGGCTTATGAAAAGGCATCGGGTAAACAGTGGAACCAGCCCATCGGAGGGTGCCACGCCGGGTATGAAATCGTGGCGGATTCACTGAGGCGCGCCCAGAGCCTCGACAAGGAAACCCTGCGGAAGGCCATTTCACAAACGAACCTCATGACCCTTCAGGGCCCTACAAAGTTCACGGATAAAAATGTCGCTGTTACACCCTCAGGCTGCGTCCAGTGGGTCAAAGGAGACAAATACCCCTTCAGGGCCGCCATGGTGGCGAATGGAAACTACCCAAGCCTGCCCGTGAGAGAGAAAGCTCTCTCCATTCCTGAGCTGCGGGAAAAGGCCGAGAGTTAGCATCCCGGAGGGACGCGGCTCCCGCGAAGACAGGCGGCGTCTATCCTCACAATGCTGAAGGGATTTTGAAGAAGCCCCGTGTTCCGCACGGGGCTTCTTCTATGGGTTTTGGAACCGCTCTCTAGGCCGGATCCGCTCTTTTCTTCTTTTGTGAAACCGCGTTCAAGAATTCATCCGTTGTGCTAACCCAACCGAAAAGAGCTTCCACATTCCAAAGCGTTGCTTCCTG
>JARRRH010000439.1:0-3182 GCA_037380925.1 Deltaproteobacteria bacterium
TACCGGTGGATCCTCCGGCGAGGTATATAACTTCACAGTTACTCGATCCTGGGTGCTTCCAATCACCATCGACAATCCGCTGATTAATCTTGGCTCAGGAAATGTAAGCTCAACCACAAAAGGGTTGGCTTCAAAGGTACGCCCTAAAGTATCTGGATCTCCGTCGAACAAATTTCCTACTTCTCCCATATCCAAAAGTGAATATCTGACTTTTACGCGTTGATTATCCAAATCAAGCTCGTCTTCCTGAAGCTGGCTGCGAATCTCCTTTTCAACCGCCATGATTTCATCGATATTGGGAATATACTGCATGCGTACAAAATAGAACCCCGTTTTACCATTTGGGTATGGTATCGACTTTGCCACGCGAACATTTGTAAATTTACCGCAAGAAATGATCGTATTGTATTCCTCCGGAGTCATCACAAATACCATCTGATCATCCAGAGGTAGATGGTTGATCAGAAAACCATCGATACTTTCAATCCGCACGGGCAGATCGTTAGGCAGCATAAAACGCGCCACGACATCTGTACCGTTTGCCCAATTCGGCGAGAATAATATCTGTTCGTTGGGATGTTCACTTATATAATCCTGAACCGCTTTGAAAATCTGCTTGGCACCGTATTGCATACCTCCCATGCCATAATCATCATACCAGGTGGGGCCGTTGATTAAGGAATCGCCCAGCATGAAGAAATTGAATATCGCCAAAATGGCAAAAACACCGACGGAAAGCGCAACAGATGGAAAAATCCGCCTTTCTATCCAAAATAATGTTCTTTCCAATCCAAAAGCGGTGAGTAGAGCAGCAGGAATAACTAAGACCAGCGTGCGCGTAATGCCAATCCCGATCAAGGCTGCGCCGGAAGGAGCAGCCAGCAGGGCAATCAGAACCACACGATAGGCTGCTGAGCGGAATTCTTTAAATGCCAGGATCAAACCCAAAAATAAAAATGGCAAGCTGGCTAAGAGAAGGTTCCCATAGCCTTTCATGACATGACGAACCAGTTCACCATTGTTGGGGACAAACCAATAGTGAAAACTAAAACCATGGAGATAGCGGTCGAAATAAAGGCTCAGTTTCTCAGCAAGGGAAAGAGGCTGCACCCAGTAAGAGCCTAAGGCTTTTAAGCTGGATACATTGGCGCCCGGGTGGGCAATCATAAAACGTACATAAGGTAAGGCCAACAAAGCCAAGAGCCCTGAACCCATCAGCCCAACTCTAAGATTTTGCCAGTGATAGCGCCAATCCGAAAGTAATAATAAGCCCCCTGTTAACAACATGACAATTTGAACAGAGCTGTATGAATAGAATGCCAAAGCGCCTGCAACCAAAGCTGCAAAAAGGTATCTGGTATCCTTAACTCTATACAGCAAGTAAAAATAGAGAAATAGTGCATAAAAAGCTACAGCGACAACACATTCAAACGCCGTACGAGAATGCAGAAACCAGGCAGGCGTAATAGAAAGCAATAAAACCCCCACCCACCAATACCTCAACATGAATATGTCCCGTAAGATCAAGCCGATTGCCAGCGCGGCAACCAGCCCGACCAGGACAGATATCGCTCGATTGACAAAGATCGATTTCCCAAAGGCCAGGTAAGGCAGCACTTGAATATAAACCGAGGTGCTCAATCTGTATTGTCCCCCATTTTTAAAATACGTAGGCAAGAAGTCACCGGCTTCGTTTTTCAGGCCGTCTCTCAATAGGTCTGCAGCCAGGACTGTTTGCACGGCTTCATCTGAGAAAAAATAAATCGGGAAGTCGGTCAAACCGATCAAGCGAGTGGACAGGTAGACTAGTAAGGCTAACCCAAACAGGGAGGTTTGCAGTGAATATGGCCAGGTTTTCACAGCAGCGCCGAGCCTTGAGACGGATTTTTTCAGGCTGAGAGAAGAAAACCCTAAGACTCGGCGCCGACCAGTCGTTTCATCCAAGGAATATGAGTTTTTAACCCTAGTGCGGCCTTTAACAGTCTGATGCGGGCTGTTTGGGTGTTCCTGATTGTGCATTGGACACCAATTTCGATGGTTTTGAAGCAGTGTTATCTCAAGCCGGTCTCCAAACGAGAAATCACCAGACGTTGAATTTCGCTGGTGCCCTCGTAGATTTCAGTAATTTTCGCGTCTCTGAAGTAGCGCTCGATAGGAAGTTCGCGGCTGTAGCCCATACCACCATGAATTTGCACAGCTTCGTGGGTTACGAACATGGCAGTTTCCGAGGCAAACAATTTAGCCATAGAAGCTTCGAGGGTAAAGCGCCCACCACTCTTTTTGGTTTTCTCCTTCGCCAGCGCAGCATTGTAAGTCAGCAGACGAGCCGCTTCGATACGCGTCTTCATATCGGCTAGTTTGAATGCCACACCTTGAAATTGCCCGATGGGCTGGCCAAAGGCTTCACGTTCCCTGGCATAAGACAGGCTGGCTTCGTAAGCTGCCTCAGCGATGCCCAATGCCTGGGAGGCGATGCCGATTCGACCGGCATCAAGAACCGTCATGGCGATCTTAAAGCCCTGGCCTTCTTCCCCAAGGCGATCTTCAACGGGAACCCGGTAATCCTCGAACACGATCTCACTTGTGGCGGAGGCGCGAATCCCTAATTTAGGTTCTTTCTTACCTACAGTAAAACCTTGTCTATCGGTATCGATGATGAAAGCCGTTATTCCATGGTGCTTCTTGTCTGGATCCGTCATGGTAAACAGAACAACATAGTCCGCCACTGGTCCACTGGTCACCCAGGATTAACGCCCATTGATGACATAATGGTCACCATCCCGCACCGCTCGGCTACGCATCGTACCAGCATCCGAACCCGACATGGGCTCAGTGAGTGAATAGGCTCCGATCGCCTGGCCAGAAGCCACGGCGCGTAAATATTTCTGTTTTTGAGGCTCGCTGCCAAATTTGAGCAACCCGTAGCAAAACAGTGAATTGTTCACAGACATAATTGCGCCATGAGAGGCTTCCGCCTTGCAAATCTCTTCCAGCGCCAGTACATAGGACATCGTGTCCATACCGGCTCCACCGTATTCTTCCGGCACCTCGATGCCCATAAGCCCCATCTCACCCATTTTTTTGATGGTCGTAGAAGGAAAATCGCCCGTCTCGTCGAATTCCGCGGCGATCGGGGCGATTTCTTTTTGGGCAAAGTCTCGGGCTGCCTGGCGAATCATTTG
>JARRRH010000440.1:0-3180 GCA_037380925.1 Deltaproteobacteria bacterium
ACACCGCCGAGTACGCGGAGATCGCAGGGAAAACGGGATTCATTTCATATGATTTTCTCCCCGCCCTCAGCATTCTCCGCGGTTTGATCCTATCCCCTTTTTTTCTCTCTCAGTTCAAAACTGCTCAGGATACTTTCGAAGGCGTGAATGTCTTTGTCAAAGTAGTACCGCTCCGCTGCGTTGTAACGGATGGCATAGAACCAATCCCCTGAAATGATACCGTAATAGCGGGTTTTGAACACAAGCCCGTCTCGGTTCTTGTGAGTGAACAGGAGCTCAAAAGCTTTTTGGCCTTTTATACGGGCGGGCCGGTTTTCAATTACCCTGAAATCGTGTACGCACCGGTCGGAGCTGATCTCGTCGATAATCAGTTGTGCGGCTTCGTTGGCCAGCATGCCTCTCTGCAATGTCTTTTTCGTGTGCTCGAAGGGCATGTCTATGGGACGTTCCTGGATTAGGACGTATTGCAGGAAAGGCCCGTCCTTGGAAAGGAGCAGATCATGGTCCGCCCTCAGTTTCATCCACTTCTCGGGAAGCACCGCGGAGAAACGATGTGACGGTGATTCATAAGGGCCGCCTACCGGCAACCATGGCGCACAGGCCGTCATCAATAAGAGGAGAAGCCATGAAAACTTTTTTATCATCCGAGTTGTCTCACTCCTTTTTGCACTCTGCTAAATACGCTTCGATATACGCCCTATCCGGGAAGTTCGCTGAAAGGGCCAGGCATGTTTCGAAAAAACCCCTGGCACGCCCCCTTTCGCCCACTTTGTAGTATATCAGCCCAATCGCTTTGTATGCATTGAGATTGCCGGGGTCAAGGGCAATAGCTCTCCCTAGCAAAGCCTTGGCTTTCTCCTGATCGCCTTGCTGCCTACAGACTTCGCCAAGAAGATAGTAAGCCGATGCATCTTCGGGTTTGATTGCAAGGTATTTGTCCAGCCCCTTCCGGGCCATTTGAAATCGCCCGGCCTTGATGTCGAGACGGGCGTTTTCCAAAATGACCTTGTGCACCTTTTCTAGAAATGTCCCTTCATTCTTGATCCCCGACCTCTCTTCGAAATTGCCCAGATCAAGGAAGCGCTTGCAGTTTTTCACTCGCTTTTGGAGTTTAGGATGGGTTCCGAAAACAAAAGGCTCTTTGATTTTGTAGAGCTCAACTTCCTCTTTTAGGTGCTCGAAGAGCTTGGCGCCTTCTTTGAGGTCGTAACCCGCGCGAACCACCAACCCAAACCCCACTGTATCCGCTTCTGTCTCGAGTTCCCGGGTATACCCTGTAATGGCAGCCAGAGCTCCTGTAGAACCCAGCAGGGTTAGGAGGTCTCCGCTCCGTCCCAGTGCACCGTGGGGGCAAGACTCAGAAACATCGGCCGGCTTGAAGTTCTTGAGCTTTCTGAAAGCCTTGAGCGCGTGCCGGTGGGTGCAATGAGTCATTTCATGGGCAAGAAGCGTGGCCAACTGGGCTTCGTTTTCCATCCGTGCAAGAATGCCGGTATGCACATAAATAACCCCGTTGGGAAAAGCGAAGGCATTCAGGTGAGGATCTTTGAGGACCAAGATTTCTAAGGGGAGCTCTTTCAGGACGTGGGGCGGTTGTAGCTTTCTTGCCACCCCATTGACGTACGCTTCGAGCCGGGCGTCTTCATAGAGAAGGCCACTTTCGTTGATGACCCTTTCCTCTTCCCCTGCCCGGAGCCAAAGACGCCGCTCCTCCCCGTTGCCTGGATATGCATTGGGCGATGAGGCTGCCTCGGCCGATGACCATAACGCCACCACGGTGCATACCATTCCCGCGACGAGCCGGCGTTTCATTCCACCCTCTTTGGAAAGGAAGAAAGGATGTCCTCTACAAGCATTGCCGATCGCGATGGATCCTTGAGTCGGTACTCCCCTGTGGAACCTTTGGCGCTGTACCAGAGAAGGGTCCCGGATGTATCGGCTACGGCAATGCTCAGATAGGTCCTGGACGTCCCCGATGACACCTGGTCGAAACCCATGATAAAAACCATGGAATCCGTTCCGTTGGCCGCCAGGATCTCCTCAAGGGATCCCAGTCCATATTCGAAATGCACTGCCTTTTCAGGGAAGACCTGAGGCCCGTAGCTGTGGAGCTGAACCGATTTGTTCACCTGTTTGTATAGCGCCTGGATTTGTCCCACTTCTTTTCCAAGGCCGTTTTCAGCCCTCAACTTGCGCACAAGATAATGCTTTTCCTTCATTTGTTCGACAAAGGCTTTTTCAAGGCTTTTCTTTTCCAGGGCACACCAATCATCCCGAAGTTCTACTGCGCCGGATGGTGAGACTTCGTAGATCCGAACCTCAGGAGGCAGGAGGGCAATGTTCCTGATTTGCTTCACTCTGGTTTCGAATTCCGGGTGGGCCCGATAGGCTGGGGGCACGCCGCATCCATAAACACAAAACAGACCGGTCAGGCCCACGTAAAGGGGGATTTTTTTCAGTGGGTTGCGTGCCATGATCGACGTTCTCCTCCGGAAAGAGTTCCCACTCGGCGTAGCGTTTTGCCTCTCCATCAGCGAGAGCCATGCAAAAATTGTGCAATCCAGCCAATTCTCAGAATAATCCATGATTACAGCCGCTTAATAGACCTCCACGAAAAGTAGGACTCCAGGGAGGACAAAAAATGTCAAGGGGTGTAAAAAATTTGTCACACTTGGGCCGAGTTTCTGTTCGGATCTTGGCTTTCTTTGCGAGGCGGTAAAAGCTGCGGCATCTGCATGGCAAAATGCCCCATTCGTATTGACTTTTTTGGCGGGGGTTCTTATTGTACGGCTAAAGAAGGGCTTTTATAAGACCATCGGCTGTGCCGATTCCATATATATGAGGCATTGGGGTTTTCCCCCGCGACGGGGAGTCTGTGAAATCCTTCCGTTGGAAGTTGGGGGCTAATGCCGTAAGCGGATTTATTTGGGGTGAAAGGAGGGCTAGGTTATGAAGAAATTACTGGCATTGTTGTTTCTGGGCATGTTTCTTATGGGTTGCGGGGCAGCTGCAACTCAGTCCGGGTTTTGGCAGCACGATAGCATGTACAAGGACTGGGATCACACGAAATTTAGCTTGTGGGGTTACAAGAACCCGACCGCGAAAACAGGGGAAATGTCTCAAGAGCAGGGATGGTGGGGCATTGAAGTGCCCTACATCCCGGCGAAGTGAGCCGTTTTC
>JARRRH010000441.1:0-3179 GCA_037380925.1 Deltaproteobacteria bacterium
GTTTCTGGAGCGGGCCTCCCAGTTCTCGGGCTGAAAAATCTTCACCGGTCCAGCATGGCTGACCCTGGATGCCGATCATGTCAGGAGGTGTGCTGTGGGTAACGATACGCATCGCAAGTCAGTGGGCTACATTCTCTGGTTGTTCGGTTTCACGGGATCCCATCGCTTTTACTTCGGGAAGCCCATCTCCGGAACGATCTATTTTTTTACTCTCGGTCTTCTCCTTATCGGCTGGCTGATCGATTTTTTCCTCATTCCGTCCATGGACCGAGAGGCGGACCTGAGATTCCGCGAGGGCCCCATCGACTACACGGTCGGGTGGCTCCTTCTCGTGTTTCTCGGCTTTTTCGGCCTTCACCGGATGTACATGGGCAAGTGGGTGACGGGCGTCATCTATCTGCTCACGGCAGGCATCTTCGGTCTGGGGTATCTCTATGATCTATGGACGCTCAATGACCAGATCACCCTCATCAACAGCTCGCGGATAGAGAGCGCGCACGACGGTCCATAAGCGGAAACGGCTCAATCCGATTGGTCCTTCAAAAGCAAATCCTCAAATTGTAAGGAGGGGCGAGCCCGACGGCTTGACACGCTCCGGACCTCCCCCTATAATCCCCGTTGTATTACGATGTCCCCGCGTTAAGACCCCATGGACCCCTGCGGCGACCTACCGACTCCGCTAACTCTCAGAGGGGGTGGCGAGCGAACAAAGGGAAACCTCAACCTTCTTAAGTGGTGCAGATGCGGCTGAGTAAAAAAGGCCTAAACGCGCCGGACCACCCCGGGAGCCGGGAAAGGAGGGACAGGAACAGATGCGCAGCATAAGGTATTTCGTCGACAAACTTGCTCAGGAACAGCCGGGCAAGATTTACATGATCGCCCCCGAGCCCGGCCTTGAACTGACTTACGGCAAATTGAGGGAGGATTCGATCGCCCTGGGAAGGCAGCTCTTGAAAATGGGCCTTCAAAAAGGGGACAAGGTTTCCTTCATGATGTCCAACGGATACCAGACGACGAAGCTTTTTCTGGGGATCATGTATGCAGGACTCGTGGTGGCTCCCTTGAACCTCCAAGCTCAGCCGTCTCAACTCCAGTATGTGGTTGATCACTCGGATACGAGGATCATTTTCGTTGCAGAGGCCGAGAAGGGACGGCTGCTCGAGGCCGTCAAAGAGGTCGGCCGGAAAATCGAGGTCATTGTTGTGGACAATGATGCCGAGCGGATTTTCCCCGATCAAGACCTTTCCGGCTGCACCCTGCCGAGCGTCGACGAGGAGGACCCGGCCTTGCTTCTGTACACCTCCGGTACGACAGGGACCCCTAAAGGGGTGATCCTCTCCCACAGAAACATGGTTGCGGGGGGCGAGTACACCACTCTTGCCCACGAGCTCAAGGCTGAAGATCGGGCCTTGTGTTCGCTGCCCTTGTATCATATCAACGGTCAAGTGGTCACGGCCGTATCCCCGTTGGTGAGCGGCGGGAGTGTGGTCATGCCGCACAAATTCTCTGTCAACAATTTTTGGGAGTATATTTCTCAGTACGGCTGCACCTGGTTTTCCGTTGTCCCGACCATCATATCCTATTTGACCTCGGCGACGGAGATAGCAGGGAAGGGTTACCGTCTGGACCAGCTGAGGTTCGGGAGGTCCGCTTCTTCGGCCCTGCCTCCCTCTCTCCACAAGGCCTTCGAAGAAAAGTTCGGCATTTCCATTGTGGAAACCATGGGGCTGACCGAGACGGCCGCCCCGGTTTTTTCCAACCCCTTGGAGCAGAGCAGGCGGAAGTACGGTTCCCCTGGCCAGGCGGTTGGCAACATAGCAAAAATTGTGGATAAGGAGGGCCGAGAAGTCCCGCGACAAACCGTGGGGGAGATTATGATCAAGGGCGACAATGTCATGAAGGAGTACTACAGGAACCCGGTTGAGACTGAAAAAGCCCTCGAACCCGACGGATGGCTGCATACCGGGGACCTGGGATACATGGACGAGGACGGCTTTGTTTTCGTCACCGGAAGACTCAAAGAACTCATCATAAAAGGCGGGGAGAACATTGCGCCTAGGGAGATCGATGAAGCCCTCTACAAGCACCCGGCCGTTCTCGATGCCGCGGCGGTGGGAATCCCCGATGAGAGGTATGGAGAGGAAATTTTGGCCTGCGTCTGCCTGAAACCCGGTGAATGTTGCGCGGAGGAGGAGCTTTTGGAGCACTGCCATATCCACCTGGGGGAATTCAAGACCCCCAAGAAGATCGTCTTCATGGAGGACCTGCCTAAAGGCCCATCCGGGAAGATCCAGCGTCTCAAGTTGCCGGATTTGTGCGGGTACAAGTGCTAGTGCGGTGTCTCATAAATTCTGTTCTTAAGAATGGCAATTCTAAACCTCCGAGGCGTGCTCGGTATTTGACCCATGTCCCGGAGACACGGAAATCCGAAATTGTCCTGGCGGACTCCCCACCCTTCGGGCGGGTCCCCGGTTTGGAATATCGAAACACGAAAGAAATTCAAATGCTCAAAATACCAATGAGCAAAACAGAAAAACCAAAGTTCCGTTGCGGGGCGCTACGTCATTGAGGTCTGAAGAGAAGCAACCATGCGTGGGCGATCAGCACGCTGAGGACCATGTACGGAAAGGCCCATTTCATGAAACCGATGAAGCTGATCTTATACCCTCGCGATTCCGCAATACCCATGGTTACCACGTTCGCGGAGGCGCCGATAATGGTGCCGTTTCCACCGAAGCAGGCGCCGATGGACAGGGCCCACCAGAGAGTGTTCCCAGCTCCGGGGATCACCATAGTCAGGTAAGCTACGATGGGGAGCATGGTGGCGGTGAAGGGGATATTGTCCACGAAGGCCGAGACGATAGCCGAAACCCAGATGATCAGGCTGCAGGCGGCCACGAAGTTTCCCGCTGAGAGTTGCATGATCCCGTCCGCAATCAGGGCGAGCAGACCGGTCGATTCCACCGCTCCTACAATGATGAAGAGGAAGATGAAAAACATCAGCGTCGGCCATTCAACGTCCTTCTCAATAATTTCAATCAGATCCGCCTTTTTCGACGCAACGGCAATCGTAAGCAGCAGGGATGCGCCCATCAATGCGGCCACGCTCACTTCCATGTGCCAGTAGCCGTGGCTCACGAACAGGAAGACGGCGAAACCGAGGATAGCCATCCCGTAAG
>JARRRH010000442.1:0-3177 GCA_037380925.1 Deltaproteobacteria bacterium
GTGGTTTGAACCGGGCCCACCGGCACACCTTGCTTGAGGAGGGCTTCAACCACCTCGTCCCTTGTCCGCGCCTCCATCCACTCCTTGACAATAGGTTCGAGGAAATCCTTGTTTAAAACCCGCGTTCTACCGTCTTTGGTCTTTGGATTCTTAAGCAGGTCTTCGCGTTCTATTGCCTTACAGAACCTTTCCCACATAAACTCATTGGCCACTATAAGGGCCACATAACTGCCGTCTTTTACTTTGTACGTGCCACCCGGCGCCTGGTATTTGAGAATTTGACCCCGCGTTACGATTTCCTGGCTGAAGGAGTAAATCATAATCCCCATGGCATTTAGGGCCACCAGGCTGTCATACATGCTGGAGTCGATAAATTGTCCTTCCCCGGTCTTTTCCCGCATGAACAGCGCCAGCATGATCGCATACCCCGTAACCACACTGGTGAAGGCATCCGCCAATCCGGGAAAACCGTACGAGGGAGGACCGCCTTCTTCGCCGATCTGATCCATGATCCCTGCCATGGCTTGAATGACCGGATCGAAGGCAGGTCTCTCCGAGTAGGGTCCCTTAAAAGCTTCAAGCCTGCCAAACCCGCTGATGGCGGCGTAGATGAGACGGGGATTGATTTGTTTTAAAACGTCATATCCCAAACCGAGTTTCTCCACTGTTTTGGGCGCCATATTTTCCACCACCACATCCGAGCGCTTAATCAATTCCTTGTAAATCTCCTTACCTTTGTCGCTTTGGAGATTCAAGGTAAAACTCTTCTTGTTCCTGTTATAAATCTTGAATCCTCCGTAAGCCCTGTTGCCCTTTTCATCCTCCACGACCGGAAGGTAATTCCGCCGGGGGTCCCCGGTGCCTGGACGCTCAATCTTTATGATCTCGGCGCCTGAGTCGGCTAAATACATTGTGCAGTCAGGTCCTGCAATGTATTGCTCCAATGCAAGAACCCGGATTCCTTCCAATGGATATTCGATTTTCATGTGATTCTCCCCATGTGTTGGTTGCCTTTTCTACCTGCTTCCGGCGCGTTCAGCGCCTTTCCCTTCAAGACATCAATCCGGAGGTTTAGATTTGCTTCGGCCTTGGAATTCCAGGGCCCAGAGCAGTCAACCCCTTACCGATTAGGTTCCCGGTTACGCGCTGATGTAAAGTTTGGTGAAAACAAACTCTCTATGACCCAGAGCCTCCGCTGCGGTCAGGCGGCCGTTGCAGGTCCTTTTCATCATTTCCATGAGCCGGTCACCAGCCTCATCCAGGGTCAACTCTCCCTTCAAGATGCCCGAGACATTCAGATCAACGTGTTCTTTCATGGTTTCACAGGTGAGCGGGTTGGCCGAGAGTTTGATCACCGGAAGAATGGGGTTGCCGATGATGTTTCCCTGCCCTGTGGGAAAGAGGTGAACGACCGCGCCCGACGCGGCCCAAAGGGTCACGGCCTCGGCTGCGGCCGACGAGGTATCCATGAACCAGAGCCCCTTTCCCTTTGGAGCCTCAGCCGGTTTAAGGACCCCCACGTACCGGGATTTCTTTCCGATCTTCTGAAGGTTACCGAAAGCCTTTTCCTCAATGGTGGTCAAACCGCCCCGAATATTTCCTTTGGTGGGCTGGGAGCCGGAGAGATCGTCCGTTTTATAGCGCAGGATAATCTCATTGTACGCATTGAAGACCGCCATAAAGGCCTCCCCCGCCTCCGGCGTGGCTGCTCTTTCCTTACAAACCAGCTCTGCTCCCATAATTTCGGAGGTCTCGCCGAAGCACGTCGTTGCTCCCATAGCGTTAAGTTTATCGAAGACATTACCCACCGTGGGGTTGGATGCCAGGCCGGAGGTGGTATCGGATTCGCCGCACTTTGTGGAAACATAAAGCTCATCCAGAGAGCACTCAGACCTCTGAAGCTCGGAAGCCCCTTGGACATACTCTTTGGCCTTTCGAGAGGCCATTTCAATGGTTTTGAGATCCCCAAAACGCTCGATGGAGAATCCCGCAACGGGTTTCCCGCTTTGGGCGATGCCTTCCACCAAGCGGTTGGTCCATTCCGGCTCAATCCCGACCACCACCACGGCAGCCACATTGGGATTGGTCCCCGTCCCGATTAGAGTCCGGAAAAAAAGCTCCAAGTCCTCGCCAAACTGGAGACGGCCGTAAGGGTGGGGAAGGGCCATGGTTCCCTTGATGTTGTTGGCCACGGCCTCAGAGGCTGTATTGGACAAATCGTCCAGGGGAAGAATGATCACATGGTTCCTGATACCAACGCTTCCGTTCTCACGACGATAACCCATGAATTTTGGAATCTCCATAACTACCACCTTTTTGTCTTGAGATTGTGGATGTGAACATGCTCTCCTGCTTTGAACGGCGCGACCACCCGACCGATATCCGCACCGTACTTGAAAACCGTGTCGCCCACCTTGTGGTCCTCCAAAGCGATCTTATGCCCCAGGGGAATGTCCTGGAGAGCATCGATTTTTGCTGCCTCATGGGTGTCCATGGTCCTGCCTTCAGCCATGTCGCCCGCCTTAATATCGACTGTTGCAACCCCCACCGTGTCTTTCTTATCGTGGATCAAAAACTGAATCATGACTCACTCCTTGCCTCCTGTGCTTGAAGATTATGGATAATTAAGCTTTTGTGCCAGGTAGCTTGTTATTACGCAACATCTGTGCCAGAAGCATATGGGGTGTAAAAGCCTTTTAAATCTGCGAATAAATTAAATCATCTTGGTTTAAGACGGGTCATCGAGGGTTTACGAGAGACCACAATCCAGCATGCATGCCCAAAATTGGGCACCGAATTGGTTCTTTTTTCTTTCCCTTCCAACCGAAGATGAGAGTTAAAAGGTACTTAGGAGTGGCAGGCTGGGGCTAAAAAGAAGAATGCTTCTATTGGAGGAGCGAACCGTGATCAATTCCCAACTTCCTGATCCTGTACTGAAGCGTAGTCCTCGGTATCCCCAAGAGACGAGCAGCCCCCTGCCTCCCGCCTATGACGCCGCCGGTAAGTTTTAGAGCTTTTACAATGTGGGTTTTTTCCATTTCCTCCCGGGTTAAGAACCTTTCCTCCGCAAGGATGTTCTCATCGGGTTCGAACGAATGGAGTAAATGTTTGATATCCGTTTCCGTGATTGTGTGGCCGCCGCGAAGGATCATGATCCGCTCGACCACATTCTGTAAT
>JARRRH010000443.1:0-3169 GCA_037380925.1 Deltaproteobacteria bacterium
CGCATCACTTCTCGGACGAGCCTGAGGTCCGTTCGATGGAGGGCCCTAAAAAAGTAGTAGACATTTTCCACCATAAGTTTGGCCAGCTGAGATAAACGGCTGGCGATCTTGAGTTCCGCCCCCGTGCGCCGGCCGCGCTCTCCCCTCACCCCTGTTCCTCCGATCCCGATGCCGAAAACCGGTTTCCCGCCCCGAAGAAGGATTGCGCCTCTTCCCGTTAGTTCGTCTCGGATCTTCTGAGCACATTGAACCGCCCTCACGGAAGAGCCAAATTCAGCCAGAAGCCGTTCCGGTCTCGTTTCGATGATCCGGCCTTCATGCCGACGAATCAGGGAATCCAGTCTTCCCCCGTGATCGGTCGCCGGAGTCCCATCAAAATCATCCTTTCGGCCGGGAGCCGTCCCCATGTGCAGAAGGAGAATGGCACCCGTTTCGGTCCTGCAGCCATCGCGGTTCATGAGGCCACTCCGTTGGCGCGGTTGAGAAAAGGGAAGATACTTCTCCGCCTTCCAAGTGCTTCAATAAGAATCACGCTTCCAGGGCAGAGGATCACACTATCCGGGCTATCTCATCAAAAGACCGGAAGGCTGAGGACCTGATCCGGCTCACTTTTTTGGGTAATGGTCGCATCGTCCCCGGATCACAGAAAAGATCCTGGTTTATTTCAATCTGAACGGCTATCTTTCCCTGCCTAACGAGCTTTTCACCGTAGCATCGCGTGATGAAACCGCCCGAGTAAGGATAGTTGAGGGCGACCGAGAACCCTTGTTTCTCGAAGGCTTTCTTTAACCGATGTAGCGTCTCCGCAGGACAGGTTGCCGCTCCCAAGGACGAGACCGCATTTCCAGCCTGATCTCCGTTGTTCCCCAGAGTGATGTCCAGCCGCTTCTTGCCCGGGTCGGGGGACTCTGACGGGCCGGTTCCGTAAAGGGAATGACAGTCGAAAAGTCCTTTCACGTGCGGGTCCTCGATCGATTCTGACAGCCGCCGATGAAACGGCAGATAGTAGCGCTCAAGTCGTCGCTCAAACTCCTCCTTATCCGGAAAGCCCCCTTCACGATAGATGGCACGACCGCGGTAATCCACCTGGGCGACCACACCCTTGGCATCCCGCTGAGCAGGATCCCGGTTCAGGTCCACAACCAGGCGGCTCCATTCGGCAGGAAGGACCCGCCTGGCAGGAAGCCTGCCAAAGATCTCCTGTGTCCCCACATCCGTAGACTCCTCTACCTCCGAGTCGGTGAGGGCCAGCACAGGCCTCAACCTGGCAGGGATGAGACTGGAGGCATGGGGAAGGGAGAGGACAAAAGGCAGCCTCAAAATCAGCCTCCCAGAATCATTTCATAGGCCCACTCCACCGTGCTGAGGACTTCGGGAGAAAGGGACCCGGTTTCATCCAACGCGCCGTGGGGGAAAAGAAGGCGCCCCACGCGGTAGAGGGGATCATCGGAAGGAAGGACTCCTCCCACTGCAGCAGGGGGGCCATCCACAAGCAGGAACTGTCTCTGGTTTAAGATCGCTCCATAGTCCAGAGCCTTCTTCACGAAAAAGATTCGACCCGTTTCGCAGGATTTTTCGTAGAGTCCTGCCTCCAATCCGCGCCTAACCGTGTTCCCTCTCCTCGAGAGAAACAGGAGGAGGTGGCTCCCCTCCAATGGGCTCTCGTAGGCTTCGTTCATCCCTTCAAGATCGATCTCATAAGGAAGATCAAGGAACTCCAGGAGGTGAAACGCCTCAAAAGGGATCAATCCATCCTTCATATGGAGAAGGGAGAGCATGGGGAAGGCACCGGTAAAACGGGGGTTGATCTCAATGGGAAACACCTGAGATCGGCGGTCATCGATCAGAAAATCGATCCCGAAAACGCCCCTGAAGCTCAGCCGGCCAAGATACTCAGCGATCTGCCGGGCCTGGAAGATCGCGTCTTCCTCCACTTTTTCGGGCCAGGCGCTCCGAGTCCATTCGTGCCCGCAAAAAATGCCCTTTTCCGAAAGCCCTCGGCAATAAGGTAGATCGATGAGTTGCCGCTGAAGCCGGGAAATGAGAACACCGTGCCTGGTAATACAAAGGGCCAAACTTACCGGCACTCCTTCAAGGAACCGATGGAGGGAAACCCTGTTCAAGGAAATGCCCCGCCAGGCGTTGCCTTTGAGACGCCCCTTGATGGCCTCGTATTCTTCTCCCGATCGGATGTAAAAGGTCCCTCTCCCCCCTCCCTGGATGATCTCCGGGAGCTGAACCACAAGGGCAGGCCCCAGCATCTTCGACCAGAAATCATAGGGCCGGTCATGGATCGTTTTCAATGCATAAATACCTCCGGGGACCTTCCTCAGACCCAGCCGGGTGCACATCTCCTCGAAAAAGCCCCGATCCGCCATGCGGGTCCTGAGGCAGGCAGAATTGGCCATGGGGATCCATCCTTCCTTTTCGGATAGTGCCTCCAGTTCGGCATAATTTTGGTAGAGAAAAAGATATTTTGGGTCCGGAAGGGTTCTGAGAAAAGATTTCACGAGGGGATGCTCCAGGAGGCGTGCCGAGTTAAGCCCTTTCTCCAATAGGGGCTCGCCGACCTGCTGCTCAAGACAGAAGACGGGGTTCCTCTCTTGCAGAAGGGTTAGATCCCGAGTGTTGCGGAGTGCAACCTGGCAATAGGTGTTCAGGAAGTAGCCGGGAACCATCCTCGAGTAAGCAGTCATCCCCACGCCCAGGACGGTGCCGCGGTGACGGGCCAGCAGGTCTCTTACATCCCCTAGATCCCGTAAAAGCATTCCTGACTCTGGGACGCCCCCTTTGTTCCCGGTTCTGTGTAGAAGCAGGCCACGGCGTGAGAGCTGTCGATCTCCTCCAAAGGGGGGCGTTCCAGGCTGCACTTCAGTCGATGAGCCTTTTTGCACCGGACAAAAAACGGACAGCCCGCGCGCCCCGAGGCTTCTCGAGGAGCCCGGAGCAAGGTGCCGTACACTTTTGACCCGCCGCAATCACCGAACTTGGGCAGAGCATCGATGAGGGCCTGAGTGTAGGGATGTCTGGGGTTATTGATGATTTCCCCTGCCGGCCCGACTTCCATCAGATTTCCCTTGTAGATCACGGCGATCCTGTCGCAGAGATATCGAGCCGCCGCAAGGCTGTGGGTAATGAAGAGGAGGGTGACCCGGAGTTTTTCTCTCAT
>JARRRH010000444.1:0-3875 GCA_037380925.1 Deltaproteobacteria bacterium
GATTCGGTCCCAGGTGCAATGTCACGGCGCTGTTTGGCCACCGGCCTCGGATCAAGTCCACGGAACAAATAATCGCCGAGCTGGATAGAATCTATGAATCGGGATGGCGAAGTCAAGTCTTCATCGTGGATGACAACTTTATTGGGAATAAAAAATTTCTCAAAGCCGACCTCCTGCCGGCGATGATCGAGTGGCGGAAAAACAAAAAAGGAATGCCGTTTAACACGGAAGCGTCCATAGACCTGGCCGATCACAAGGAATTGATGGAAATGATGGTTGAAGCTGGATTTGACGCTGTCTTCATCGGCATTGAAACGCCCGATGAGGAAAGCCTTGCCGAATGCAACAAAAGGCAAAACAAGCATCGGGACTTGTTGAGCAGTGTGAAAACCATCCAGCAAAAAGGGTTGCAGGTGCAAGGCGGGTTTATTGTGGGCTTCGACAGCGATACCCGTTCCATCTTCCAGCGACAAATTGACTTTATCCAAAACAGCGGTATCGTGACGGCCATGGTAGGTCTCCTTCAGGCTCCTGCGGGAACCAGGCTCTATGAACGCCTGAAAAAAGAAGACCGTTTGCTTGGCCATATGTCAGGAGACACCGACGGCACAACGAACATTGTGACCCGTATGAACATTGATTTACTCCGAAAGGGTTACGGGTACATATTGAGCCATATTTATTCCCATAAGCAATACTACCAGCGAGTCAGGACGTTTTTGCGACCCGCCGAGAGTGAAAGCCCCCCTCGACATCTACCGTATCCACGCTTTCTTCCGTTCAAGCATCCGACTGGGAGTCTTCGGCAGAGAACGATTCCAGTATTGGGGGACCCTTTTCTGGACACTCTTTCATCGCCCCCGGCTGTTCACCGTGATGATCACCCTGGCCATCTACCGCCATCACTTTTACAAGATCACGAATTTGCATATTCATTAGCCGTGGGACGGCACACCTTAATAGTCTCTATTTTAGAGTAAAAAATCCAGGGCCAGAGGACCCGACTTTGGCATGCAAAACCCTATTGCTGAGAGGAGGAGAGCCGTATGAACATTTATGTAGGGAGCCTGTCTTATGAAGTAACCGAGGAAGAGCTCATGGAGGCTTTTCAGGCATTCGGAACAGTGGAGTCTGTCAACATTATCAAAGACAAGTTCACAGGCAGGTCGCGAGGATTCGGATTTGTGGAGATGCCTGCCAAAGAAGAAGCTCAGGCGGCGATCGATGGTTTGAACGGTCAAGAATTCAAAGGTCGAAGGCTCAACGTCAACAAAGCGCGGCCAAGAACAGACCGGGGCGGGGGCAGGCCAAAGCAAGGAGGATGGCGGAGGTCTTACTAAAAACCATTTCTCACAATAAAGGTCACAAACCCTGGTTTACCCGCCTTCGGCGGGGGTTGATCTATCTCATTGCACGGTCCATCTCCTGTGTAATGGAAATTCCAGTCATTCGATCTTTTCTGGCAGTGTCCGTGGTTGCGTGAAAAGACGGCTTTTTCATTTGTCTCAATAATTCATGGGGACAAATGAACGATTTGAATTTCTCCTGACCCTGCCCCGCCTGTCTGATTTCTTGGAATACCCTCACATCATTCTCTTACCCTGATCTGCAAGATACCCCGAATCAAAGCGCCTTTGAGCGCCAAATAGTATTGAGATTTCAGCTTTCTTGTAATAACGTCCCGTTTCGACCGTTCTGAAAGGATCCATGTCGCTCAATAGGTTACAGATCCCTTGTTTTCCGGGAGGATTCTATCATGTCCAGAAAGCCGACCTGTGAGGAATTGGAAAAGCGGATGAGATTTCTGGAAGCAGAGGCGGCCAGGAGAAAGGCTGTTGAAGATGCCCTGCGCAAAAGTGAAAAAAGGCTTTCAGAAATCATTAACGCAAGCCCAATTCCTACCTTTGTCATCGATAACTTCCACAGGATCACCCATTGCAACAAGGCTTACGAGAGTCTGGCAGGGGTCTCTGCGGACAAAATCATCGGAAGCCATCAGGAATGGCTCGATCCCGATTCCTGGGAAGGCCCCCTTATGGCTGATTTCATCGTGGACGGGGCGCCTGAGGAGGAAATGGCCTGGTATTATGGCGGCAAGTGCCGAAAGTGCAAGGTCAAGGAAGGAGCATATGAGGTTGAGGCCTTTTTTCCAAGGCTGGGCAAGAAGGGCAAATGGCTTTTGCTGACTGCTGCACCCCTCAAGGACGGCATGGGCAGAACAACGGGGGCCATTGAGACACTCCAGGATGTGACGGAACGTCGAGAGGCTGAAGGAGCGCTGCAGGAGAGTGAAAAACGGCTCACCCAGATAGTCCAGGGGAGCCCTATCCCTGCCTTCGTGATCGACGACAAGCACGTGATGACCCATTGTAACAGGGCATACGAAAATCTGACCGCCATTCCCGCTCATAAAATCCTTGGAACCCGGGCTCAGTGGATGGCCTTTTACGCCGGTGAAAGGCCCGTCATGGCCGACTTCATTGTGGACCGGGCTTCAGAGGAGGAAATGACGCGCTATTATGGAGACAAATACCGAAAGTCCGCGGTCATCGAAGGCGCCTATGAGGCGGAAGCCTTCTTCGAGGACCTGGGAAAAAGCGGCAAGTGGCTTTTCTTTACAGGGGCGCCCTTGCTCGATGACGAGGGCCGTGTTAGCGCCGCCTTGGAGACTCTCCAGGACGTGACCGAGCGGAAGCGCTCGGAGGAGGCCCTCCGAAAGTCGGAGAGGCGCTACAGAACTTTCCTCGATTTTGCCCCTTATCCCATCGTGGTGTTCACCCGAGACAGCCGCGTGTCCTATCTCAACCCTGCTTTTACAGAGAACTTCGGTTGGACCCTGAGTGAATTGGAGGGGAAAAAATTCGATCACGACCATCCAGGGCCTGAGCCGCAGGCAATGAAGGAGCTGGCCCAACTCTTCCAGAGGAAAGTCATCCTTCGGGCGGAAAGCCTTTGGGCTACCAAAGACGGCCGGATGCGGGAGGTCATCGTGAGGGCCGCCGTTTTCTCCCAGGATGAAGAGGAGCCTGCGGGCGAACTCGTGGTCCTAAGAGATGTGACCGAGGAAAAACGAATCGCCCGAAACAATGAGGCCATGCTTCGCATCAGCATGGCTCTGCCCAGATATCCCGACCTGGAGGATCTTCTTCACTACATCAACGGCGAAATGAAGCGGCTTTTGGCAACAGAGGGCGCCATTGTGGTGCTTCTTGACGAGCTTAAGGAGGAGCTGTTCATCATCGGAGCGGCTTATGACGACATGGATACGGAAAAGAGGATCAGGGAGATCCGTTTTTCCATGGATCAGCTCGTGGCCGGCCAGGTCATCAAGACCGGAGAGCCTAGGATTGTCTCAGACACCTCCAAGGATTCCTCTCTCCACCAAGCGAGGGACAAGTTGCTCGGTTACAGGACCAGAAATCTCGCCCTCATGCCATTGAAAAGCAGCGAGCGCATTATCGGTGCTCTTTGTGCCATTAACAAAAAGCAGGGGGACTTTGAGCAATCCGATATGGAGCTGCTCAACATGATCGCCGGAACGGTTGCCCTATCTATCGAAAACGCGCGGTTTTCCGAGGAAATTAAAAAAGCGTATTTAGAGGTGACCAGCTTGAACAGGGCCAAAGATAAAGTGATCAATCACCTTTCCCATGAACTGAGAACGCCGGTCGCCATTCTTTCAGGATCCATGAATGCCCTGGCAAAGAGGTTGGGGGCCCTCCCCGAGGAGACCTGGAGCCCTACCCTGAAGAGAATGCAGAGAAACCTGGACCGCATCGCAGATATCCAGTTCCAGGCCCATGACATCATGGAAAACAAGCCATACAAAACTCAGGGGCTACTCTCCCTTATGATTGATGAGTGTGCTGATGAAC
>JARRRH010000445.1:0-5388 GCA_037380925.1 Deltaproteobacteria bacterium
GAAACGCTCCCCATCACCACACCAACAAGGGGATTTTCATTACCCATGCCATGCTCCTTCTCTGAAGATTATGTAGCCCGCTTTCAGCCTTTACCGCCTGCCCGAGCAAGCTCACGCCCGCCATGCCGGGCAGGCCTGTGCCCTTCCGCAAGGAGCGACTCTGAGATGTTCTCCTTGTGTTTACGCCTTGTATCGATCCTTCTTTGCCATGTCGATCAGTGGATAGACCACCATGCCCGCCAGCCAAGCCACATCCTCTGCAGACAGAATCTTGGAGATGCTCCGATCAAAAAGAATGTTGCCTTCAGGAGGGAATTCTTCATCCCCTTGCCACAGAACCAAGGCGATTGGCACGAGAGGCAGCACCTTGATGACCATGGAGCAATCGCCGTGATCAAAAGGCGTCGCCCCAAATGAGGCGGTGGCTAGTTCCAAAAGCTTTTCGGGGTCATGGCCGAAGGTCTTGACCAACGGATTCTTAGCTCGCCTTTGAAATGCGTCCAGGTAAAACCGCCCGTCCGGTATTTCCTGGAAGGCGATCCATTCCCCTTCCGTAGCTGCTCCACGGGATGACCACGCGCCGTGCAGGTAGTGAAGGAGCAGTATCTCTTGCTGAATGGGGAAGGGTTCGCGCGAAGCTTTACCCAGAAAATCCAGCTCAGGCCATGGAATGAGGACTTCTTGATTCAAGAAGTTCAAAGATAAGGCCGTGCGGCCTTCCCGGTCTCTTCCGATTTGTGCACCGGCAAGCCTCGCCACCAGATCAGGATTTTTCCCTGCCAAAGCATTCTTCCCGAGTTGCGATGCCTGCCTGTAATCATCGATTTTTGCCACATCCTCTCCAATGGATTCCTTTTGGCCTCTTGCTTTCAGGCCTTTTGATTTTTATGTTATAATAAATTCAATAAATCGATTTCAAGTCAAAATAGCCATCGGCCGCCCCGCGGAGAGAGGGCATGAAAAAGAAAAAGAAAGACCTCTTCAATCCCGCCTTTCTGAAACTGGATGAAATGCTTGAACAGAATTTGGCACCGATCGAGCCGCCCCCGCCGGATGTTCCAGAAGAGCCGAATGAGAAGGACCGCTTTCTGGAAGCCATGGCCGACGTAACCCCCCTTGCCAAGGACGGCAAACGGGCGGCTCACAGGCACGCTGCACCCAAGAGCCCTGCCCATCCGGCTCCAGATGCTGAAAAGGAAGTCCTAGCCCATCTTCGCGGTCTGGTGAGAGGCACCATAGACATGGACATCACCTTCAGCGATGAATACATAGAGGGCTCGGTCAAGGGATTCGGCCGTAAACTGATGCGACGATTGAAGCGAGGTGAGTTTCCGGTCCAGGACTACATCGACCTCCACGGGCTGACCAAGCAGGCGGCTGAAGAGGCCATTAAGGACTTCCTCCTCCGTAGCCACAAACATGGCCATAGGTGCGTCCTTATCGTGCACGGAAGAGGACTTAACTCGCCAGATAGTTTTCCGGTGCTTAAAGAAGGGTTACCCTTGTGGCTGAGTCGCGGGTCGGTTAAAAAAATCGTCCTTGCCTTTGCTACGGCAAGACCGTACGACGGTGGCACCGGGGCTGTTTACGTCCTGCTCAGGAAGCGTTAGATTTTCCCGACCTCGGAGGGCCTCGCCTTGGACTCCTCTTTGAGTTCTTCCAATTTGTTCAAGATCGTCTGCGCCTTGTTAATGTAGTATCCCACCCTCTTGTAGTCGGGGTCCAGACGCTTCACCAGTTCCCACTCCGTGATGGCCTCCACCAACTGCTCTTGGCCGTAATGCTGAATGCCCTTCTTGTAATGCAGTTCCTTGTAAAGGGCCTCGCTCCTTTCGATATAGGCTTGACACAAATGGCAGTCCCTTTTGTACCGTAGCGAGGCTATGAACTGCTCCCTTGCCCCGAGATAATCTCCTTGTTCAAAGAGGGCCGTGGCCATCCGGTAACAAGCCTTGAAACTGAATTCCAAAGCAATGGTTTCCGTGGGATAAACGCAGAGAACCTTGTTGAACTCGAGCATCGCCTCTTGATATCGGTGCTCTTTGAAGAGTTCAAGACCATGTTCAAGGTAAAAGGCGACCTGATCGCTGTCTTCCTCCACCTCCTTTTCATCACCCCCTATCATCACCTGCATTCCTTGATCGACCGGAACAGACCAGCCCCAGAGGTCTTGGACACCCTCTTCCTCCTCTTCTATTTTAGCCTCCCCCCTCTTTTCCATTAAAACACTACCCGGGATCTCGGGAATCTTGATCTCCTGCCCAATATAGACCTGCGTGGCATCCGTGATATTGTTGTATTCGGCAATGATGGAAAATTTATGGTAGTCCCCATAATAGCGCATGGCAAGGGCCGAAAGACTCTCTCCAGGTTCTATGCGGTGGACCATATAGACCTTCGCGGGCCTCTTCCGTTTTCTGGCAGTGAAAATTTCGATCAGTTTCGGATCCTCCGGTCTCAGTCTTAATGCGGTCAGAAACTGCTTTCGGGCTTCTCCGTACTTCCCTTGCTTCCTGAGTTTCAAACCGGCCAGGTAATGGGCCCTTGCCTTTCGGTGAACAGCGCGCTCCACTCTGCGCCGGCCTTCCAAGATCTTTTGATGGTCGGGCGCTACGGTTTCCGCGATCTTGTAATGCTTCAATGCTTCAACAAGTTCTTGCTTTTTCTCACATTCCAGCGCCTTTTTGAGATGGCCCTGCACAAAGGCCCCTTCAGACTGAGGGGGCTCGCCAAGTCGCTTGTCCAGCATGGACGCACAGCCCAAAAGGGATGCTGCAAAGAAAAGGAGCATGATATAGGCCCGACTTTTATGAACCATTCTCCACCCCGCTGGAGTAATCCAGGGATACAAAGCTCTGTTGCTACCTGAGAGAGAACTCTTGAAACGTCCTTAGCCTCGAAGTGAAGCTTTGCATGTCCTTTCTCAGTATCTGATTTCGCCTGAGCGTCAGAGGGTCAGAAAAAAAGGGATTACCTCCCCTTCTCACGGAAAATCCCAGTTTGTAGCCTGCCTCCTCACAGAGATCCAAAATGCGCGGGTTGTGTTCCCCGTACGGAAAAGCCAAGTAGATGGTGTCTTGATGGAGTTCATCATCAATGATTTTTTTGGAGAGGCGAAGTTCCCTTACAATTCTATCCAAATAAGCATCCATACCCTCCTGGCTCTCAAGTGGTCCCAGGTGAGAGCGCTCGCAGAGGCTTCCACAAAATCCGTGTATATGAAGAGCGTCGCCGTGAAGCCGTATTTCTTCAGGATCGGATAGGCTATGTCATAAGCCGAACGATAGCCATCATCAATCGTGAGGACCACTGCCCTCTTAGGAAGCGCATTTCCGTAATTCAGAAATCCCAGCAGTTTTCTCATTGGGATGACACGGTACCCTTCCTCCTTAAGGTAGCGCATATGCCCTTCAAATAGAGAAATGGGCGTGCAGAGGGAAGAATGGCAATTTTCATCAAAATGATGATAGCACAGCACCGGCACCACTTGATATCCCTCCGCTCTGAGCCCTCCCTTGTTTTGCTCTTTAAGAGGAATGACCACCATTCTACCCTTTTTAAAGGGAATTCCGTTATTGGCGTCCTCGATGACCCAAGATTGATTGCGATCCTTCAGGAATCTCTCCGCCAGCCGCGCAGGACTTTCGTCGCTTTCCAGTCTGTAGACCAGGTAATCTTTGGATTGGAAGACCAGTGCCTCCGTGGTCTCTTCTTCCGGCGTACCCGTCCCCAAGGAGCGAAGCGCGGAGCCGGCCCCTGTACAGGACGACATTATCAGCACAACAAAGATGAGGACCGGTATGGCCTTGCTACGGGTGTGCAGTTTGTTCTTCGGCTTCATCATATACCGCCCTATCGAGGCGAAGAACCCTGTAAATGGCGATTTGCCTTCTTCTCCCCTTAACAGGCACCTTGCCTCGTTCTTCGACCTCAAGTCGATTCTTATCCCCGATGGCGTCATAGGTTCGTTTGCTGATGAGAATCTCTCCCCCCTTTGCCAGTGATGTCAACCTGGAAGCGACATTGACATTATCCCCGATCACGGTGTACTCCATTCGTCTTTCAGAACCCAGGTTACCGGCCAGCATTTCGCCGGAATTGACCCCCACACCCACCCCGATGATCGTGTCACCCAGAAGCTTGGCACGGTTTAGTTCAATCATCTGGTCCTGGATGTCCAGCGCCGCTTTGACGGCCGACGCAGCATGAGAGGGATTCAGGATAGGCGCGCCAAAAACAGCCATGACCTCGTCGCCCACAAACTTGTTAATGTGGCCGCCGTACTTGGTGACCGTATCCGTCACACGAGAGAGATAGTCATTCAGAAGCTCCACAACCGCTTCCGGGTCTTTGTTTTCCGAAAGGGTTGTGAACCCCCGTATATCCGCAAAGAGCACCGTCGCTTCCACCTTGGAGCCTTTCATCCAGAGCTTGTCCGGATTTGAAATGATCATGTCCACAATTTCAGGCGCCACGTATCGGCCAAATGAATCCTTGATCTTCTCCTTCAGGTCCAAATCTTCCGCCATCCTGTTGAAGGCGTAAGCAAGGTCCCCGAACTCATCGTTCCGGTTCACATCGATCCGGCAGTCAAAAGCCCCCATACCCAGAGCTTTTGTAATTTCCCCGAGTTTCCTGATGGGACGCGAGAAATACATACTCAGCCCCAGACTCAAAAGAATTCCCACAAGGATCATCATGAGAGCGAGGATTACGAAATAGACTTTCGCCTCGCCGATGTTTTGAGTGATCTTTGCCTTGGAGATGGCCAAGCGGAATTCACCAACTTTCAGATTTTGGTTGCTCCTTCCGGCTCGAAATACTGTTCGCCGACTTCCTCGATACGGCTGTGCGCCCTTATCATCTGCTTGTGATCGGTGATGAGAGCATAAACGACCTGTTCATTTTTAGTGATATCATCAACCAGTTGAAACAGAGCCAGATCCTCCTCTCCCAGCATCTTGTCCGGCGCATTATTCCTCACAATGCGAACCATACTCTGCCCCAGACTGATTAACTGCTCCGTAAACTGCGTCTTCTGTCTCCTCAGGGTGGAAAAACTGATTGTGGAAATCACCAGAAAAATGAGAAGCGTAGAGAGGGCCGCCAGCTTGATGAAGATGGGAATTCTGAGCCGTCTCGCCCTACGTTCATGTCGTCGCCGGTCAAAACCGCTCCTCCGGTCCGGCCCGCTAAAAGGTTCCTGTTTCATCCGCCGATCTTTTCCGCTTCTCCGATCTCTTCCACCCCGCCGGTCCGGGTACCCATTAAAGCGCACATAGAAGAGTCGCTCGAAAAGACCGATCGATCTCGAGTCGCGGGAATTTCTTTCCCTTGTGCCCTGCTCGGTCATTCTTCTCCCTGAACATGAAACGGTTGAGCTTGACA
>JARRRH010000446.1:0-5735 GCA_037380925.1 Deltaproteobacteria bacterium
GTGGTCGATCTTCCGGGGACCTATTCCCTGACCGCGTATTCCCTTGAAGAGCTGGTGGCCAGGGACTTCCTCGTCAAGGAAATACCCGATGTTGTCGTTGATATTGTGGACGCGTCCAATCTGGATAGAAATCTCTACCTAACCGTCCAGTTCAAGGAACTGGGCGTCCCCCTTGTGATCGCCCTGAACATGATGGATGTGGCCGCTCATCGCGGCATTGCCGTGGAGAAAGAGGCTTTGTCCTCAATGCTGGGGGCACCTGTGGTGCCCACTGTGGCAAGATCCAATAAGGGAATCGACACCCTGCTGGATCAAATTGTGGACACTGCGGGGAAAGGGGATGCGTGGCAGCCGGAGGTTATCTCCTACGGACGAGATATCAACCAGAGCATTCAGGAGATCGAGGGGATAATTGCAGAAAGCGAGGCTTACGATAGGGGTTACCCGACCGGGTGGCTGGCGCTTAAGTGTCTGGAAGGAGACGAGCAGGTCCTGGCTTTCATCCGGGAGGATCGGAGAGTCAGCCAGGAAATCGAGACGATCTGTAAGAGAACTTACAAACATCTTATGGACACGCTGGAGGAAGACCCGGAAGGCATCATCGCAGACCATCGCTACGGCTATATTGCAGGCATTACAAAAAAGGTACTAAAGAGAAAAATCGAATCGAGGCTGAATCTATCGGACCGTATCGATAGAGTCCTAACGAACCGGATCGTTGGCCCCTTTATTATGCTGGTTATCCTATACGGGATTTATGAGCTTACTTTTTGGGCCAGCGAAACACCGCTAACCTGGTTTGGGGTCTTTTTCGAATGGCTCAAGAGAGGTGTGGCAGCGCTGATTCCCACAGGGCACCTGAACTCCCTCGTGGTATCGGGTATTATTGACGGCGTTGGCGGAGTTCTCGGTTTCATACCCCTCATCATGTTTATGTTTTTTGGCATTGCGATCCTGGAAGACTCCGGCTACATGGCCAGGATTGCTTTTATGCTGGACAGGGTTCTGCGCTGGTTCGGGCTTCACGGAAACTCGGTCATGGCGTTTATTATCAGTGGCGGCATTTCGGGGGGTTGTGCGGTTCCAGGGGTATTGGCCACCCGGACCCTAAGGGACCCAAAAGAGCGCATCGCAACCCTCCTGGTGGTTCCTTTCATGAATTGCGGGGCCAAGCTGCCTCTGTTCGGGCTACTCATCGCCGCTTTTTTCTCGAGAAATGAGGCCCAGATGCTGTTCGTCTTCACGCTCCTCGCGTGGTTTTTTGCCCTCTTTGCAGCCAAAGTGATCCGGTTCAGCGTGCTGAGGGGCCCTACGACCCCCTTTGTCATGGAGCTGCCTCCCTACCGTGTTCCAACCATAAAAGGACTTTTAATCCACACCTGGGAAAGAACGTGGCAGTACATCAAAAAAGCGGGCACGATTATCCTCGGCATTTCTATTATCCTCTGGGCGCTGATGACTTTCCCGGGGTTGTCAAAACAAGAAAAAGAGGCTTACAGTGTTGAACGGAGTAAAGCCCGATCCGCCTTTCTTGCCGTGCCCGAAGTCAAGAAAGCGGTTCCCGGCAAAGAAACATTGAACACCCTGGATGATCTTTACAGGAAGTATGCCGGGAGCACGGAGCGAGAGGGGCCGACTGTCAACGACACGGAGGAAAGTAATCGGCTTCTGCGTATCGTGGAGACAGCCTTTGCATTGAAGGAGGAAGGGAAGAAAGTGGAAGCTGAAGGCGAGATTGCCGCCCCGGCGGCTCATGCCTATCTCCGATACCGGCAAGACATAAGCAGGATTGACCGCCTTGAGCACAAGGCAGCCCTGGAAAAAACGGTGGCCGGTCAAGTCGGAAGACATCTTGAAATCGTCACCAAGCCCATAGGCTTTGATTACAAAATCAACGTGGCCCTTCTGGGAGGCTTTGCGGCCAAGGAGGTCATCGTGTCCACTTTGGGAACAGCATACTCCCTCGGGGAAAAGGACCCGGAAGAGAGCGGTCTTCTTTCCCAGCAGATCAGAAACGATCCGAACTGGAGTCCGCTCCTCGCTTTTACGCTGGTCATATTTACGATGCTCTATGTCCCGTGCTTTGCCACCCTGATCAGTATTAAGAAAGAGAGTTCCTGGAAATGGGCCGGCTTCTCTCTTGGATTCAATCTGATCGTCGCCTATGTGATCGCCCTTTTAGTTCACCAGGCCGGTAAAGCGTTTGGGCTGGGTATCTGATGGAAAATTGTGAAAGGGCCCTTGACCGGCACAGGTGGAACATGAAATAGTGACCCGAAATTTATAGTCATACCCCGTAGATGTTGGAGAGGTGGAAAAGCAATGGAGAGGATTCCGTTCACGAAAGAAGGTCTTCAGAAGGTGAAGGAGGAACTCGGCCGCATGGAGCGGGTGGAAAGGCCGGCGAACATTCGGGCCATAGAAGAGGCGAGAGGACATGGAGATTTGAGTGAAAACGCGGAATACCACGCGGCTAAGGAAAGACAGTCCTTTATTGACGGCAGGATCAATGAGCTGCGAGTCATTATCGGCAAGGCCGAAGTGATCGACCCGGATGACGGCCCTGCAGAAAGAGTGGTTTTCGGAAGAACGGTACGACTGTATGACATTCAGACAGATCAAGAACTGACGTATCAGCTTTTGGGACCCTATGAGTCGGAACCTGAAAAAGGGAAAATATCCGTGAACTCTCCCCTGGGCAGAGCCCTGATCGGCGCGGAGGTGGGAGACGAGGTGCGCGTAAAGACACCGGGAGGACTGCAGGAATACGAAGTTCTGGAAATTACCTAGGAGCATATTGTGGAGCGTATCCAGACGGACAAAAAGGTGACGCTCAAGTACACCATGAAAACCCATCTTGCCGATGGCGTGACAAAAGAACAGCCTGAAGAGCAAATGACCTTTATTTTCGGTGTGGAGAGACAAGCCCCGAACCTCGAGAAGGCCCTGGAGGAACGTGGTGTTGGAGATAAAATACACATCACCGTACCTCCCTCAGAGATCTACGGAGAGCACGATGTTTCGCTCATTAAGGAGCTTCCCCGAAAGGGCTTGATCAAACAGCGACTCAAGGAAGGCCATTACTACAGGCAGATGAGAATGGGGAGCCTGATTTCCTTCAGAATCCTGGAGATCCGTCCCAAAACGGTCCTGGGCGACAAAGAAGGAAATCGATGCGGCTATTGATGCGCAAGTCAAGCGAAGCATAGGGTGTGGATAGGAGATCCAGGTGGCTGTGAAAATTTTCCTCCATGGCTTGGAGAGCAGCAATCAGGGAACAAAAGGTCGCTTTTTTCAAGAACGGTATCCAGACATGATCATTCCGAATTTCACAGGACCTTTGGTAGAAAGAATGGAAAAGCTCAAGGGAGTTCTTTCAGACGAGAAGGGCATTACCCTCGTGGGATCCAGTTTTGGAGGTCTCATGGCCGCTATGTTTGCCCTGGAGAATGAACCTCAAGTAGACCGGCTCATCCTTCTTGCCCCGGCCATCAATCTGCTCTCGTCCATGAATTACAAGGGAAAAAACATCTCCGTGCCTGCCTGGGTATTCCACGGCAGAAATGATGCAGTCATTCCGCTCGGTCAGGTCGAGGCCATGGCCCGCAAGCTCTTTTCCGGGCTCTCTTTTCATGTCGTGGACGACGACCATTTCCTGCACAAGACCTTCAAGAGCCTGGACTGGGACACTCTCTTGGCTTAGGGAGAGACTTTTTCTTTTGTCCTGCGGCTTATAGGTCCTTGATATCAGAAATGTTGAGCTCCAGCATCTTGATGCTGGCCAGGATGCGGCTCGAGTTTCTGTAGAGTGCAGGGAAGCTCTCGGCGATCTGCTTGAGTTCCTCTGCCGTCTTCTTCATGAACTGAATCTTGGTGTCTATTTCTTTTAAATCTATTTTGTCAGCCATGGTTTAATCTCCGGATGTATTTGTAAAACGGGGTGCCTTTTGCCGGAGTGCTAATGGACTTTCCTCAAGTCCTTGAACCGCTTGGCTTTCACGTCGTACCTGGGCAAGGTTCCGTGGTCATGAAACTCTAGAACATAGCCCAGATTGGTTTTCAGCCTCAACTGGTCTTTGAGCTCCCCTTCCATCCTCTGCCGTTCACCTTCCCGGCCCTTCAGGATTTCTATTTTGAGCGTGATCCGGTCAATGTCCCCCACCTTGTCAACCACCACCTCGAACTCGTCGCTGAGGCCCTGAATGCCTCTTACCACTTCCTCGATCGCCGAGGGCGAGAGAAGAACCCCTTTGACTTTGGTGATGTCATCCGCCCTGCCGATGACACCCCCCTTGATTACCCGGAAGGTACGGCCGCAGGGGCAAGGCTCTTCGGACCACTCGATCACGTCCTTGGAGTCAAAACGAACGCAGGGCTGGGCAAAACGATCCAGGGCCGTGATGATCATTTTCCCTCTTCTCCCGGGTTCCTCGATATACTCCCCCGTCTCCGGATCCTGGATCTCCACGAGGAAGAAAGCTTCGTTGACGTGCAGCCCGCCCGGCTGCTCATCGCACTCGTAAGACCAGGCCCCGATTTCTGTGGCGCCGGCATGGTCGTAAACTTTGGCGCCCCAAGCCTCTTCCATGCGTTTCTTTGTGGTGGGGATGCTGGCTCCCGGCTCTCCCGCGCAGGTGATTTTTTTGATGGTCAGTCCAGCGGGATCAATGCCCATTTTGCTTTTAGCCGTATCCGCCATGCCCAGGACATAGGTCGGCGTAGCCATCATGGCGGTGCATCTCAACTCCTGAATTTTTAGGATCCTTGCTTGGGTGTCCAGCACGCCGCCCGGCACCACCTCGGCGCCTATTTTTTCCGCAGCATAGTGCCCGGCCCAAAAAGCGACAAAGATATTGTAGCCGAAGGGGACAAAGACACGGTCTGTGGGCCTGTACCCCTGGGCCCAAAGAATGAAAGACCAACACTCCGCCCACCACTCCCAATCTTGCCAGGTATCCGGCTGATAAACCGGCTGGCCGGTGGTGCCGCTGGTTTGGCGAAAATTGCTCACCTCTTCAATGGGCACGCAAAGCGCATCACCGTAAGGGAAAGGGTCTTTGCGTTGAATGTCCCTCATCATGGATTTTTCCACTGTAGGCACCCGTCTGACATCCTCAAAGGAGCGCACATCATCCGGTTTGATGCCCGCCTCGTCGTACAGGGACCTGTGAAATTTGGAATGGGTATAGGCCCACTCAAATATCTTCTTGAACTTCTTGACTTGAAGGTCGCGAAGCTTTTCCTGTGGCAGGGTCTCGAGGACCGGGTTCCAGTATCTCTGTTGCGAAATCATAGACCCCCCTTAAGCGTATTGTTTGTGCTGAGCCGGTTTTTTCCTCCCACAGGGTTGAAAAACGCCTTTAGTACGTGAGGTTGGGCAGAAAGAGAATAATCTGCGGAAAAATCATCAAGATAATGACCCCTGCAATAACGGCAAGCAAAAAGGGAAATATGCCTTTGAATATGGATTCCAAGGGTACCTCACCAATGACGCGCCGAGCTACCCCATAAACCACATACACATTGATGCCCACAGGGGGCGTAATGACGCCCATTTCAGTGACCATGACGATGATGAGGCCGAACCAGATGGGATCATAGCCCAAGCCCGTGACCAAAGGGTAGAAAATGGGAACCGTGAGGGTCACGAAAGCAAGGGCGTCCATAAAACACCCCCCCAGAAAGTAGATGAGGATAACAATGGCCATGATCACGACGTGTGGGAGATTGAAACC
>JARRRH010000447.1:0-3150 GCA_037380925.1 Deltaproteobacteria bacterium
CGTTT
The DNA here is from genome assembly GCA_037380925.1 of Deltaproteobacteria bacterium. GTDB lineage: Bacteria > Desulfobacterota > DSM-4660 > Desulfatiglandales > HGW-15 > JARRRH01. The sequence continues at coordinate 6 of JARRRH010000447.1, forward strand.
CGTTTATGGAAACCGACTCTCACATCTGCATACCGATCATAGAGTTGCTCACGAGCGAAAAAGAGGCGTGGATAGCACCTTGCCAGCGATTCCTCATTGGTTTCGCCCGGTGCTCTGCTGTAGTAATCCCTCCACAGCATGGGATGGGGGTTGGCTATATAGGCTTTCAGCAATTTCTCCCGAACTTCAGGTGGTGTCAGCAAGTAAACGACCCTCGTAAACAGGCGAAGCTTTCTAAGAGTCTCCTCCCCCGTGTAAATAACGCTCCCGGTCGTATCAACAACGATGTTTTCCTCGAGATTGTTTCCATGGCGCTCAAGGTACACAAGAATTTCGTTAAGGACTTCGATTTCACAGCTCAGGTACTGAGATTCGCGCTGCTTGTAGTCACGCTCGTCGGGGAACCCCATCCATGCGCCCGTTTCCATCACCGTTCCGTCAGGCCTTGTCAGGTGGGGAGCAAGTTTTGCTGCAATCAAATCATCACAGCAAAAACGCCTGAAGCCTTGTTTGGCAAGTCTCTCGGACCAGTAAGATTTCCCTGCTCCCGCCATGCCGATCAGTGAAATGCGCATAACTTCAACGACCTGCCTTCGACTTCCTTTTTCTCCCGCGCCTGCTCGTTATCTCTTCCATGAATTTCCCCTATTCGCTCTCATTTTAATGGTCGATCCTAAGTCTATACGCGAGGCAGGCGCCTTCGATTCGTAGCTTATTTAGCGCAATATCCCACCTTATGCAAAAAAATTGAGATGAGGACTTCCTTTCTTTAGATTCCTCGGATACAAGTAAGGCTCCACCAGTAGAGCTGGTGGCCTCAGGCGGCCCCCTCAAAGGGGGCTCAAGGGCAAAGCCTTTTCTGAAGTGACTGGCGGGAGGGTGCCGTCCGATCCTCACCAATGCGCGGATGAGTTTAATTTTAGCTCTTTGTCGAGGCCGCTGGTGAAGACCGGACCAGCCCGGGAGCCTTGGAACGAATGAAAAGGCTTTGCCCTCGAGCCGGCACCGCTATCGCTCTAACAGCCCTTATTCTCCCCGGATCGGTGAAACCTACCCGGGTCCTCCACCAGAGGTGGAGGGTTTAGTAACAACTAAACTGCAAGCGCACTTGACCTTTTGGTAATAAGAGCGTAAATCCAGCGCTGCCATGACGATTTGATCCGAACCGATATACGGTTTCTCGCACGGAGTTTGCAAAGTGGTGAAAAAAACATGCGCCTTCGTGGGTGCCCTCTTCTTTTTCCTTGTTCTGACCAAGAGCGCGTGGGCTCTGGTATATGCTGATGTGAAAGGTTCTTATCTTTATTTTCCGGAAAGTGAAGACCAGATCGGATCAAGATTAGCCGAACAGCTCCCGGACATGCTCTCCTTCCTCTCCGCCTGGGGGCTGTCAATTAAACCGGAATTGCACATTGTCTTGGATGAGGAACTGGATGCCCCCGAAGTCGAAGTGCACGTAATTCCCCACAGGGAAATCCGCATCCCACTTCGCCCGCCGGGTGTTCTCGAAGACGGCTACACAGAAAAGGATCCTTGGTCTTATTTTCTTTTCAAGGGGCTCTGTCTTCAAGGGATTTACGGCCTTCGTTCCGGAATTCCCGGGTTCTTGTACCGGGGATTCGGAGAAATCGTTTCGCCTAATGTCATTATTCCTCCCTGGATCGAGGACGGCATCTGCAATCTCCTCTATGCCCACTACGCTCAAAGGGAAGTCCAAGATCCCCTTGAAACAGCAATTTTCCAAGCATCGCCTCCGCCTGACCTGGAAATAATCAGCAACCACCCACAAATCTGGCCGGGACACAACGGCTACAGAATTTACGGCAAGCCTTTCCTGTACTGGCTCTGCCAGCAATATAGCTGGAATAAGATTCTTGAGTTCCTGGAGGTCCACGGAGAAGGCATCATCCCGGTAGAGATCGATTTGAAGGCGCGCAAAGTATTCGGTAAAACCGGAGTGGGCTTGTGGAATGATTTTCAAAAAGCCTGTGGCCGTGAGGCCACGGGTCCGGAGGGGCTACTCATCACCGGATACTGGGGAGAGCCCTTTGTATACTGGAACCGTTCCGGGGTTTATCCCGGCAAAACCGAAGCTCGCCGCCGCGGCAAATACGGTGCCGCTGAACCTGACGGCACCTTGTGGATTTCTCAATACGAGGGAGGAGCTTCCCGAATTTACAAATACGCCAAAGGAACAGCCTTGCCGGTTAGCAGGACCCACGTCTGGGATCCCGGTCCCGGCGGTGTCGCCGTTTCGCGCAAGGGCCGAGTACCCTACCTGGTCCTTTTTCCGGATAACGCCAAAGGAGGCTTCCGCCTGAGCAGGAGATCCGATCTGAAACAGGTAACTTGGGTGCCGGGACCTCCAGGGGTCATGCAGCTTTCGGGACCCGTTCGGAACGAGCAGGGGCTCATCGCCGTCTCTGCAAACCTTGGAGGGAACTGGGACATCTGGATCTATGACGGGCAGTGGCGCCGCTTGACGAAAGGGCCGTCCATTGAACTTGACCCCTGGTGGGAGGATGGAACCCTGATTTACGCGTCAAATCTGTCCGGTAAATTTCAGATCCACGGAGCAGATCACGCTCAGATCACCCGTGCGGATCACGTCGCCCTTCTTCCCAGGCAGGGCAAGTATTTGGATCTCGGAGAAAAGGGATGGCGCATCGAAACCTATCAAATCGGTGAGGCCTCATCCGCCCTGCACGGGGAAACGGCGGGCGGGGCCCAGGAATCCGCCGGCAAAAGGGCACACATCAAGACCCGGCCTTACACCCCCTTAAAAAGCATCTGGCCTAACTATATTCGACCCGACGCTTTTGGGGGTGTATCCGACTTTCAAATCGGTCTGGCTACCAAGGGAAGGGATGTGACCGGCAAGTACCTTCTGGATGGCGGGCTCCGATATTCATTTGACACGGATTTCTTCGCCTTACGGGCCGGACTCCAGGTTGTCGACCTGGGCTTCCGGTTCACAAGATATCCCCTGTCTTATGACACCAACCGGGTTCAGCAAGTGGATGAAGCCAGGAATGAAATAAAGCTGTTCTGGCGATTCTTTGAAACCGAAGAAGCCGTGCGCATAGAGGCGCTTCGGCCTGCTGAAGGGATCCGTTTCTAGGAAGGGATCGAGCTCTCAGCCAAT